>JBGPHO010000012.1:0-19838 GCA_041484425.1 Gemmatimonadaceae bacterium | reverse complement strand
GCTGAAACAATCGCCGGCGAGCTGGGCGTACGGCTGGCTATGGGCCGTCTCATTCCCGGGATCCTGGCCGACAGCATGGCGTTCGCCGATCTGGGTATCGCGGCGGTCACGCTGGGCAGAGGAACCCTGTCAACTCTCGCGCGCATCCATACGCGGCGCGATAATTCCAATGCGCTTACGGGGACGGGCGCCGCGGAAGCAAGCGCCCTCCTTTCTGCTCTAGCCAAGGAACTGGCCTGATGTATCTGCTGATTCTCGCTGCCGTGATCATTCTCTCGCTGATCCTGATCGTCCTGGGTCTTCCAGGGCTCTGGATAATGGTCGCGTCGGCCGTCGCGTATAATTTGATCGTCCCGGGCGAGCCGATCGGCTGGATCACCCTGATTGCGGTTGCGGTGCTGGCGTTCGTCGCCGAGCTGCTGGAGTTCTCGCTCACAGGGCGCTTCGCCCGGAAGTACGGAGGCTCGCGCCGCGCGGGTTGGGGAGCGATTCTTGGAGGCATCGTCGGGGCGATGGTCGGCATTCCCGTGCCGATCATTGGATCGGTGATTGGAGCGTTCTTGGGGTCGTTCCTGGGAGCGCTCATTGCGGAATTTACGGGCGGATCGTCAGCAGGTGATGCTACCCGCGTCGCCAAGGGTGCGTTGATCGGGCGCGTGGTATCGACGGTTCTCAAGATCGGGATTGGCCTGACGATCGGTGTTTGGATATTCATTTCAGCTGCGAGATAACTTTCCTCTGCCGACGAAACCATGACCGCAGCCGAAAGCGTCAGCGCTTCGACAGACTCAGCCCCCGTGGAGGGGAAGTACGTCTACTGCATCATCCGGAACGACCGCTCGCGCGAGTTTGGCGAAATCGGCATCGGGAGCGGCGCGCGGGTCTACACCGTCAGCCACAAGGACCTGGCGGCGGTGGTGAGCGACACGCCGATCGTCATCTACGATCCAACGCGCGACAACGTTCTGGCGCACGAGTTCGTCAACGAGACCGTGATGCGGGAGTTCACGCTCATCCCGATGTCGTTCGGCACGATATTCCGCTCGGAGAACGACGTGAGGTCCCTGCTCAATTCCACGTATCAGGCGTTCACCGACGTTCTGGACAAGATGCAGGACAAGATCGAGTTCGGGCTCAAGATCCTGTGGGACCGGGACAAGGTGGTCGCCGCGATCGAGCGCGACAACGACGAGATTCGCCGGCTCAAGGACGAGATCACGCGCAACGCCGCCTCCTCGACCTACTTCGCGCGCATGCAGCTGGGTCGTCTGGTCGAGGCCGCGATGGAGGAGGCGAGCAACCGCTACGTGAACGACATCCACGAGCAGCTGAGGGACGTCTCCGTCGCCAGCCGCAGCAATAAAGTCATCGGCGACCGAATGATCCTGAACGCCGCGTTTCTCGTCGAGCGCAAGGACGAGAGGGCATTCGACGAAAAGGTGAAAGCCATCAGCCTGCAGTACGAGGACCTTCTCACCTTCAAGTACACCGGACCGTGGCCTCCGTACAACTTCGTGAACATCAAACTGAAGCTCGAGAAAGCAACTTGAAGCGGGCCTGATCTCATGGGACTTCTCACCAACATTCTGCTCGCGCCCTTCCTTGGCCCCGTCTGGGGAACGAGGTGGACGCTCGAAAAAGTCGATCGCGTCGTCCGCGACGAGCTGACTGATGACACTCCGATCAAGGAAGACCTGATGGCGCTTCAGCTGCAGCTCGAGATGGGCGAGATCGACGACGACGAGTACGTCCGCCGTGAAGCCGAGATCATGACGCGGCTGCGCGAAGTCCGCGAATGGCGCGAGAAGTTCGGGATGTCCACCAGTGGTGGCCCCGTTCGCGTCGCCGAAAGCGGCGAGCCAGAGTAGTCATCGCCGCCGCGGCCGCATGATCGAGCGCCTGTGCTACGTATACGGCGTCGTTGGCTCGTCGGTCGAGACGGTGACCGCCCCGGCGGGCATAGACGGCGGTCCCGTCAGCCTCATTGCCAACGGAGACGTCTCCGCGCTCGCCACTTCAGTCAGCGCCGAAGACTACGCGCCTGAACGAGTCGAGTCGCTCACGGCGGATGTGGACTGGGTGAGTGCGCGCGCCATGGCGCACGACCGGGTTCTCACCTGGGCGTCGGACAACAGCGCGGTGATTCCGTTCCCGATGTGGACGCTCTTCCGCGATGCCAAGGCGGTCCAGGCAGCGCTATCGACGCGGATGGCGGAGCTCCAGAAAACCTTCGCGCGGATAGCGGACGGCAGGGAATTCATCGTTCGGGCGTACGTGCAGCCCGCCGTCCTCAAGGACTGGCTCGCCGAGCACAGCGCGGAGCAGACGGCGCTCAAGGGGGAAGCCGCCAGGGCGACGCCCGGCCAGAAGTACCTTCTCGAGAGAAAGCTCGAGAACCTTCGCCGCGACGCCGGGCGCGATGTGACGGCGAAAGTGGCCGAAGAGATTCACGACGCACTCCGTGCGGCCTCCATGGAATCGATCCGCGAGCAACCGGTCAATTCCGGCGCTCCGAGCGAGCTCGGACGCGCAGTTCTCAACGCATCGTTCCTGGTCGCGCCCCCACGCGTGGTCGAGTTTCAGCGGGCGCTGACGGCGATGGTCAACAAGTACGAGCCGTCGGGGTTCAAGTTCGATTTCACCGGGCCGTGGCCACCCTACCACTTCGTGGGCGAGAGGTCGTCGTGAGCCTGGACGAAATATTCGGCGAGCCGCGGGTCGAGCTTTCCGAGGTACTCAACCACATTCTCGACAAGGGCGTTGTCCTGAAGGGTGAAGTGATGCTCGCCGTTGCCGATATCGATCTGATCCAGCTGGACCTGGGGCTGCTGCTCACGGCAGTCGAATCGGCGATGAGCCGGCCGCGAGTGGCCGGCGCAAGAACGGCCGGACTCGCCGCGCCGCGCCGCGAGCCCCGTCTGGCAGTAGCCTCCGGCTCGACGATGGAAAGCCAGGTCGTCGACTCCCTCGACGCCCCGAGAGACGTGGCGGTAACCCCTCTGGAAACCGTTGCCGAAAGCCTGCCTCAGCGTCTCAATACGGACCCCGATAAAGTGGAGAACGGGCTCGCGAAGCTCGTCTTGACGTTGATCGAGGTTTTGCGTAAGGTGCTAGAGCACCAGGCTGTTCGGCGAATGGAGGGGGGACATCTGAGCGACGCGGAGATTGAAAAGCTCGGAGTCGCGTTGCTCCGCCTCAATGACCGGATGCAGGACATGAAGGGGATCTTCGGTTTGACCGATGACGATCTCCAGATAGACCTGGGCCCCCTAGGCAAGCTACAGTAACCCGGCGCACGAGCCGAACGGAGACGACTGCTTGGCAGACTTAGTATCCCCGTCGCGCACCTACGGTCTTGTCGACATCCTCGATCGTGTGCTCGACAAGGGCCTCGTCGTTGTCGGCGACATCAAGATCAATCTCGCCAACGTCGAGCTGCTCACCATTCAGATTCGCCTTCTCATCTGCTCCATCGACAAGGCAGAGCAGATCGGAATGGACTGGTGGCGCACAGACCCGCGATTGAGCACGAGGGCGCAGGCCGCCATCCCGCCCGCCACACACGCCGCCTCGGCAGAAAAACAACAGGAGTCAAGACATGGCAGTTGAACGTTCCCCGAGCGGTAGCTCGCTTATCGATGTTCTCGATCGTGTTCTCGATAAGGGCATCGTGATCGACGCGTGGGTGCGCGTCTCCCTGGTCGGCATCGACCTCGTTACGATCGAGGCTCGCATCGTCGTGGCATCCATCGACACGTATCTCAAATACTCCGAAGCGGTGGGACTCACCGCGCCCGGTTCCCGCCCGCGCGAGCTCAGCGCCGGTGGAGCGGACGAGCTCGACCGGATGCGGGTAGAAAATGCAGATCTGAAGCGGCGACTTGAGCGACTCCAGGCGTGAGAGTGCCGCGGTAGCCATCAGCCCGCAACTCGGGGGAGAGCGCCTGGCGGAGCTCCTCTCCGCCATCTCCGAAGCGCCCGATTTCAAATCTGCCGCGACGTTCATGCTCGCGCAGTTCGCCGACATCGTCGGTGCACGCCGGGCGTTGGCCATTACGCTGGACAGCCCACCCCGACGTTTCATCAACACTGCCAGCATTGGATTCGAGGGCGACGCGCCTCCCGCGGTCTCCGTTTCAACCGACGACCTCTCGAATCCTCTCGCCATTGCTGCCCTCTCGCTTCACCCCGTAAGCTGCGCTGGCGTAGCATCTCTGCCCGGAGTCCCGTTCGGCGAGTGGACGGCGATTCCGTATCCCCAGCCGCAGTTCCGGGGCGCGCCGGCTCTCCTCTCCGAAGCCGAGCTTGATCTCGTCGAGTTGAAGGGCTGCCAGGTGAGGCGCCGGGCAGCAATCGATCGCAGGAGGAAGCTCGGTCACGCGCCGGGCGGTGTTGCTCTTCTCGAGGCTTCGGTAGACGATGCGACTCTCTCGGCGCTCGTAAACGCGGCCGCGCTCGCTGGACCGGTGCTGGCGAGAATGGCTGCCGTCGAGGAGTTCCGGCTCTCGACGGGCCGGCTCGACCAGCAGCGCGAGATGCTGACGACGATCATGAACTCGCTTCCGGATCCGATCGTGATCATCAACGCCGAACGCGACATGGTTGCCCAGAACCGGCGCGCCGAGCACCTGCTGTCGACGAGTGAAAAGGACTCAGAGGGAAGGCGCCGCGCGGTGGAAATCAACAATCTCCTGTTCACCTCGCACCTATCGAAAGCGGCGATGGGCGCGAGGGAGACGGCCGGCTCGCGCGAGCTGAATCTCGTCGACCCCGACGAAGGTACCGACCTCCTGTTCGAGGTGTTGACGCACGCCCTCGGTCCCGGCGAGGGAGGTCACGTCGGATCGACTGTCTCGGTTCTGCGCGACGTGACGGATCTCCGCCGCGCCGCCAACGAGCTCGAGCGGCAAGTGCAGCGCGTGCGGCTCGCCGAGATCGATGCGAAGCGCGAGCGCGACCGCCTCAACCTCATTCTTGAGAACGTCGCTGACCCGATCCTCGTCACCGACGACCGCTCGAACATCATCCTCATGAACAAGGAGGCCGAGCAGCTGTTCGAGTCCGATGACAGTGAGAGCTGGGATCGGGCGGCGATGGTCCAGGCGAACGACACCAAGTTCACGACGTTCATCTCGGATTTCACAATCAGCCCGGCGCTGGCGCGTCGCGAGCAGATGAAGCTACATATCCCGGAGACGGGCGTCGAGCTTCCAGTCGAAGTTGTCTCCGGCAAGATTCTCAATCGCCGCGGCGAGCCGCTCGCGATCGTATCGGTGCTGCACGACCTCACCGAGCAGGCGGAGAACGAGCGTCTCTACGAAGAGCTCAAGACGTTCTCGAGCCAGCTCGAGGAGCGCATTCAGGCGGCGACGGCGGATCTCGCCGAGCAGAACACGCGGCTCCAATGGCAGTCGCGCGAGCTGGAGAAAGCGAACCGGCTCAAGTCGGAATTCCTGGCCAGCATGTCGCACGAGCTGAGGACGCCGATCAACGCGCTCATCGGCTATGCGTCGCTCATGCTCGACCGGATTTACGGCGACCTCACGCCGAGGCAGGAAGAAGGACTCAACCGCATTCAGGGCGCCGCGCAGCACCTGCTGGCGTTGATCAACGACATTCTCGATCTGGCGAAGATCGAAGCCGGCCGGATGCCATTGCACCTCGATGATGTGACGCTCGGCGACATCATGACCGAGATCTCGCAGCAGATCGAGCCCATGGTGAAGAAGAAGCAGCTCACGCTGAGCGTCGAGCTGCCGTCTAACGATCTCAAGCTCCACACCGACAGAACCAAGGTCAAACAGATTCTGCTCAACCTGCTCTCCAACGCCGTGAAGTTCACCCACCACGGCGGCATCTGGGTGACGGTGTCAAAGGACGAGGAGGATCTGCGATTCGACGTCCGCGATACGGGTATCGGAATCCGCCCGGCCGATCTCGAGTCGATCTGGGAGGATTTCAGGCAGGTGGATCAGTCCCGAACGCGTGAGTTCGGGGGCACCGGTCTGGGCCTCAGCATTACCCGGAAACTCGTCGACGCCCTGGGCGGACACGTGTTCGCGGAGAGCGTCTACGGAAAGGGCTCGACCTTTACCGTCGTCCTGCCGGTGAAGAGTGTCGTCAGATCGGATGATCCACCGCGGATAGTTGACGAGGTCCCGCCCCCGCCTCCGGCCGAGCGTTGACACGCACCACCCGAGAGGTAGATTCAACCAACGCCCCGAAGCTCTCGGGGCGTTTGCTTTTCCCGTCCCCTCTGATTGCATGTTCGATTCACACACACGCACCATCGTCGTCGTCGGCGCCCAATGGGGAGACGAAGGCAAGGGTAAGCTCGTTGATGTCCTCGCGGAGCGCGCTGACTGGGTAGTTCGCTACCAGGGTGGCGCCAACGCCGGCCATACTGTGCACATCGGCGACAAGTCGTTCGTCCTCCACCAGATTCCAAGCGGAATTCTCCACCCGGGCGTGCGGTGCGCGATCGGCAACGGAGTAGTCCTCGACGTCGAGACGCTGTTCTCGGAGATCGACGAGCTCGTCTCGGACGGCATCGACGTCGAGGGACGCCTGTACGTGAGCGACCGCGCGCACCTCGTGTTGCCGTACCACAAGCTGGTAGACAGCCAGAGTTCCGCCAGCAAGGAGATCGGCACCACGGGACGCGGGATCGGCCCGGCATACGAGGATAAATTCGGCCGGCGCGGGATCCGTGTTCTCGACCTGCGGAATCCGGAGAGGCTGAGAAAGCTGGTCGAACGTGGAGTCGCGCACGCCAACATCCAGCTCTCGATGGCCGGCGCGAAGCGCGCGGACGTCGACTACACACTGGGAGTTCTGGACCGGTTCACGAAGCGTCTCCTACCGCTGGCCGAAGACGTGGGTCTCAAGATCCACCGCGCGATAGTCGGCGGCGCGGCGGTGCTGCTCGAGGGTGCGCAGGGATCCCTGCTCGACATCGATCACGGCACCTATCCGTACGTGACGTCGAGCAGCACGACGTCCGGAGGGGCAGCAACCGGTGTGGGGATCGCGCCCGGCGAGCTCGATTCGGTCATCGGAGTCGTCAAGGCCTACACGACGCGCGTCGGGAACGGGCCGCTGCCCACGGAATTCGACGAGCCCCTCGCGTCCGAGGTTCGCAAGCTCGGCAACGAGTTTGGAGCTACGACCGGACGTCCGCGTCGCTGTGGCTGGTTCGACGGCGTCGTGGTCCGCTACGCGGCTCGTGTCAACGGACTCACCGATCTTGCCGTGACCAAGCTCGACGTGCTCGACACGCTGGACCGGATCGGCCTCTGCACCGGCTACGAAGCGGACGGTGACGTCTACGAGGAGTTCCCGGGCGATCTGGATGTGCTGGGGCGTGCGGTGCCGAGGTACGAGTGGTTCGATGGCTGGACGGCATCGACGGCGGACGCGCGAAGTCTCACGGATTTGCCGGTTCAAGCTCGTCGCTACCTCGACCGCATACAGTCGCTCGTCGAGACGCAGATCACCTACGTGAGTGTGGGCACCCGCCGCGATCAGATAATCGGCGTTGAGGGCGCGCTTCCCGCGGGCCCCGTCGGCGTCGCCTGACCGGCTGATCAAACCAATGGCAAACGACGCGGACCTCGTGATCGTCGGCGGGGGACCGTGCGGCCTCGCTGTGGCTGTCTCCGCGCAACGAGCGGGGCTGCGGGCGCAGGTGATCGAGAGCGGCGTCGTAGTGAGCACCATCGCGGCGTATCCGACCTATGTCCGATTCTTTTCGACGGCCGAGAAGCTCTCGATCGGCGGACTGCCATTCGTCATCGCCACCGAGAAGCCCACGCGGCGAGACGCGCTGGCGTACTATCGGGCAGTGGTCACGTACTTCGGGATCTCGCTGCGCCAGCGAGAGCGCGTGACGGCGATTCAGGGTCGATCCGGGGAATTCACTGTAATCTCTCGAACTGCCGGGGGCGAGGAGAGCAGAACCAGAGCGGGGGCCGTTGTCATTGCCACCGGATACTTCGGCTCTCCGAATCGGATTGGCGTCCCGGGCGAAGACCTGCCACACGTGACGCACGTCTATCGGGAGGGGCACGAGGCTTTTCTGCAGGATGTGGTGGTCGTCGGTGGCGGAAATTCCGCGGCCGAGGCGGCGCTCGATCTGTGGAGGTCGGGCGCTCGAGTGACACTCGTCCACTTCGGCCCGACGTTCGACAAGAAGATCAAGCCGTGGGTGCTCCCCGATTTCACGAACCGGGTGAAGGAAGGGCAGATCGCCGTGAGATGGGACACCCGGGTCAAGGCGATCGAGCCGCGTGACATCGTTCTCACGACGGGTAAGATTGACGGTCGTGTGAAGGCCGATCGCGTCTACATCATGACCGGTTTTGCGCCGAGCCTAGATCTGTTGCGCGAGACCGGAGTGCCTATAGATCCGAAGACCGGCATTCCGCACCACGACGACAATACCCTCGAGACTTCGGTTCCAGGGTTGTTCATAGCTGGGGTCGTGGTGGCCGGCTACGATGCGAACAAGGTCTTCATCGAAAACGGCCGGTATCATGGCGACAGAATCGTCGCGCGCCTGCTCGGCCAGCGCGCTCCGGCGGAGCCGAAGCTGAGCGCGGAACTGGATGCATAGCGCTCGGCCCAACTAGCTTTCCAGGATGCCCAACCACCCAGATGTAATGGAGAAGCTGGTGTCGCTGGCAAAGCGACGCGGCTTCATCTTCCAATCCTCAGAGATATACGGCGGTACCGGGTCCGTGTGGGACTACGGACCGCTTGGCGTCGAGCTCAAGAGGAATCTCAAGGATCGCTGGTGGCACGCGATGGTGCGTGCCCGGAACGACATCGAGGGCCTCGATGCTGCGATTCTCATGCATCCGCGCGTCTGGGAGGCGAGCGGGCACGTCGCCGGCTTTGTCGATCCACTCGTGGATTGCAGGAATTGCAAGAAGCGGTTTCGGGCCGATGATCCCCGCATCAAGGGCACACCCGGAACGCCAGACGCCCAGTGCCCGGCGTGCGGAATGAAAGGAACGCTCAGCGAGGCGCGCCAGTTCAATCTCATGTTCAAGACGTTCATGGGCCCTGTCGAGGATTCCGCGTCGGTGGTGTATCTCCGCCCCGAAACCGCGCAGGGCATCTACGTCAACTTTCTGAATGTTCAGCAGTCCACGCGGCAGAAGGTGCCGTTCGGAATCGCGCAGATCGGGAAAGCTTTTCGCAACGAGATCACGCCCGGCAACTTTATTTTCCGAACGCGCGAGTTCGAGCAAATGGAGATGCAGTTTTTTGTCGAGCCCGGTACCGACATGAAATGGTTCGAGTACTGGAAGGAACAGCGGATGGCCTGGCACCGCGGCCTCGGGCTCGCGAAGAACAGGCTCCAGTTCCACGAGCACACGAAAGAGGAGCTGGCGCACTACGCACGCGCGGCGTTCGACGTGCAATTCGATTTCGGCGGGACGCTCGGATTCCAGGAGATCGAAGGCGTCCACAATCGCGGCGACTTCGATCTGACTCAGCACCAGCAATTCTCCGGCAAAAAGCTCGAGTACTTCGACCAGCCGAACAACCGCCGCTTCATTCCGTTCGTGGTAGAGACGTCGGTGGGCGCGGACAGAACGGCTCTCGCGGTTCTCGTGAATGCCTACCGCGAAGAAGCAGTCGAGGGAGAATCGGAAGGGAGAACCGTGCTGGGCCTGCACCCGTCCATCGCGCCGATCAAGGCCGGTGTGTTTCCGCTCGTGAAGAAGGACGGAATGCCGGAGATGGCTCACCGCATCGCGGACGATCTCAGGCAATCGTTTCCTGTGTTCTACGACGACAGCGGAGCAATCGGCCGGCGCTATCGCCGCCAGGATGAAGTCGGAACCCCGTTCGGGATCACGATCGATGGTGAATCGCTCACTAACGCGACCGTGACGGTGCGCGATCGCGACACGCTCAAGCAGGAGCGAGTCGAAGCCGGCCAGCTCAAGGACTACCTCACCCGCATGCTTACGACGTGAGTATCCTCGACCTTCAGCGCCTGCGAGCTGAAGGCCAGGCGTTCATGGAAACGATCTCGCGCGAGAGCTACCTCGCGTTCGCCGGACTCAAGAAGACGGCGGAGCTCCAGCCGATTTACGAGAAGTACGCGGGCATTCTCGGCGAGGAAGCGCTCGAGTTGACGCTCGATGCGTTCCATTCGGCGGCGGAGAAGACCGACGACGCGAGATCCGCGCAGGCGCTGCTCGAGTGGGAGATCGAGACACAGGCAGCGAAGCCGCTCGCCGCGCTCGACGAGCGCGAGATAGAGTGGGAGAATTCCGCAGTCATCCGCTCCCCCGATGGGCGGGTGATCCAGTATCAGGCAGCACCAATCGAGATCGCCAACACGCGGGACCGCGCGCTCAGACTGGCGCTCGACAAGGCGAGAGCGAAGCTGGTGAAGGAAGAGCATGCGCCGCTACGGCTGGAGAGGCTGCAGCGCGAGAAGGAATACATCGAATCGCTCGGGGTCGCCGGGGACTACAATGCGTCGTTCGAGGCGGTGACCGGGATTTCGCTCGGCACGCTGGGAGCGAGCTGCGAGCGCTTTCTGCGCGATACCAGCTCGATGTGGGACGACACGCTGCCGCGGGTCCTGAAAAAGTCTCTCGGCATAAAGCCGTCGCAGGCGAAGCGCGCCGACGCGCTCGCTTTGTTCAGGGCCTCCGAGTTCGACGATGCCTTTCCCGGCAACGAGATGGAGACGGTGGTGCGGCGGCAGGTCTCGGAGATGGGAATGGATCCGACCGCCGACGGGCGGATCATCTTCGATGTGGGCGAGCGCGAAGGGAAGCGAGCACGCGCGTTCTGCTCTCCGGTTCGCGTGCCGGAGGAAGTGTACCTCGTGCTGCGCCCGCATGGCGGCCAGAGCGATTATAGCACTTTTCTACACGAGCTCGGGCACGCGCTTCACTTCGCGTACGCGAGTCCGGACTACCCGTTCGAGTTCAGATGGCTCGGCGACAATTCGGTCACTGAAGCGTACGCGATGCTGTTCGACCACCGAATGCAGGACCGGGGCTGGCTGCTCCGCTACACCAGCCTGGGCACCAACCGTGTCGGAAAGTATCTGCGCACAGCGGGATTCGAGGAACTCCATTTCCTGCGCCGCTACTGCGCCAAGTTTCTGTACGAGCGGGCGCTTTACAGCGGCGAGGTGCGTTGGTCGGAGCTGCCCGATCTCTATGTGTCGCTCCTCAGCAGGGCGACGGGTTTCGAGTACGACGCGGCCGACGCGTTCGTGGACGTCGATCCCAGATATTATTCCGCGCGATACCTGCGCGCGTGGCAGCTGCAATCGGTT
Organism: Gemmatimonadaceae bacterium; assembly: GCA_041484425.1. Classification (GTDB taxonomy): domain Bacteria; phylum Gemmatimonadota; class Gemmatimonadetes; order Gemmatimonadales; family Gemmatimonadaceae; genus UBA4720. The sequence continues at coordinate 8,524 of JBGPHO010000012.1, read as the reverse complement.
CTGAATGAGGAGTTGACTGCCCGCTTCGACATGGACTGGTACAGGAATCCTGCCGCGGGGCCGTGGATCGCGAACGAGCTCTTCGCGCAGGGTCAGCGCGAGACCGCGGATGAGATCGCGACGAGGGCGGGCGCCGGCACGCTGTCGTTTCAGCCGCTCGTGAGGAAAATCGAGTCGCTGCTCGCCTGACTCACCAGGCTCCCCGCCGAGAATCCAGCCCTGGGTTTTGGGCTACGCGTTTCGTCTGCATCTCTGTTTGGGTCGAGGCGGGGTGTCCTCTGCGGGAGCTCTCGCCTACAGCTTCGCCTTGCGGCTCGCTGTACCGCGCCGCCTTGCAGCGGCGCTGGCTCCGGCAGCTCCCCCAGAGAACACCCCCCCTCTCCCGGTAGAGTTCCGTAACAGGCGCGCACCTCAACCTCTCGGCGCGATTCTCATTAGCGCCGAATGAGGCGCGCGCGGCTCGCGCGCCGGACTGACCACATCTCGGCGCGGCCGATCCGCGCGTGCAGGCCCATTGGTTCCACGGACTAACTGCAGTCGCGCGCAGCGCGACATCGCCCGCAAGCGAGCGCAGTCCGACAAACGCCGTAACGGATCCCCGGCCGGAAAGCGATCGCAGCGCAGGCGAGCACCAGGGTTGGAACCGTGGCGCGATGCTCTACCGGATGTCAGACAGGCAAGGAGGGAGAATGTCCTCTGAGGGAGCGGCCGGAGCCAGCGCCGCTGTCAGGCGGCGCGGTGCAGCGAGCCGAAGGCGACGCTGCAGGCGAGAGCTCCCACAGAGGACATCCTCCCGACTGACCCGCGCGCCGATCCAGAATAAGCTGCGCTGAACGCTATCGCCCCTGGAGCTCGTCTGCGATGCGCGAGCCGTCGTACATTTTCCGCAACGCCTCGACAATTCCGCGCGAGTGCACGCTTACAGTGCGCCCCACGTCCGTCGAGAAAATGAATCGGTTCGAGACGCCCTCGATGTTCGAGTCGAAAACCAGTCCGACGACTTCGGCGTTTCTGTTGATCACCGGGCTGCCTGAATTGCCGCCGATGATGTCGTTGGTCGAGACGAAGTTGTACGGAGTAGTCAGATCGAGGTTGTTCTTCCGGTCCACCCAACGCTTCGGAAGCTTGAACGGATCCTTGTCGTCGAACGCGGCGGATCGCTCGTAAAGACCGTAGAACGTCGTCTTGTATGGCGCGATCGTTCCGTTGCTCGGGAACGACTTGACCACTCCATCGCTGATCCGAAGGGTGAAGGTCGCGTCCGGCGGAAGCGCGGTCCCGTAAGCGGCGAAGAGCGCCTGTCCGATCTTCTCGCTGTTGGTGGCGATGATCGCGTTGAGGGCGGTGGCTCTGGTGGTGACAGCCCGGTTCAGGGGATCGACGGCGCGCGTCCAGACGATCAACGGGTCGGCCGAGGCGTTCACCGCGGCCTCTCCGCCCTGAACGAGCGACTGACGGAGCGCCAGGTCCCCGACCTTCGTGTTCCGTACGAGGTCAGCCGCGACCGCGTCCGGCGTGCGACCCCCTAGCGCAGCCCGGAGGTACGGATCGTTGGCCGGGAGCTCACCCAGTGCCGCGCGAAGCTGCGCCGCGATCGCAAGTCGCTCGAATGCGGTGTCTATCGGGACGGGCTGCGTGATCTGGGTCCGGATGTTGTTGAGTCCGGCACCTCGGTATTGCGGCAGGCGCGCTGAATCAGGCTTGCCGCTCTCGCTTGCGACCCGCACCAGTCCCGCGCCCAGCTGGAGAAGCGTCGATCCCCCGCCGAATCCCCTGTACCGAAGCTGCGGATTGAACGTTGCCAGCTCACGCTGAGCGGCGGCGATCGCATCCCAGGTGCCTCCGTACTGCGCCTCAAGCTTCGGGTCCGCCGCGATGCGCGCGCGAAACTCCCGCTCGAAAGCACGTTTCTTTGCCATGCTCAGCGTGTCGATCAGCCCGGCGCGATATCCGGTGACTGCTTTCTGCGAGTTGGCGACGCCAAAGACGTCGTTCTGATAACGTCGCGCGGCGGACGTATCCGTGCGCGCCAGCTCGGCGTAGATCGCGAGCGCGCGCTTGTAGGCAGCGAGGGATGCGGGGTACCCGACGTCGCGGAGAAATTCCATCTGCGCGATGGTGTTGAGGCGTCCCGTCGAGCCCGGGTTTCCGACGACGAACACCAGCTCGTTCTCGACGGCGCCGGCGGGGCTCCACTTGAGATAGTCGGGCGGGCTGTACGGCTGCCCATTCTCGTAAACGCGGAGCAGCGTCAGGTCGAGATCGTACCGGGGATACGTAAAGTTGTCGGGATCGCCGCCGAAGAACGCGATGTCGCCCTCGGGGGCCATCACGAGCCTGATGTCGCTGAAGCGGCGATAGCGGTATAGCGAATAGATCCCGCCCTGATAAAGCGAGACGACCTGGCAGTTGAGCTTCGTCTGCTGATTGCACTCGGTCTGAATCTGGCCGACGACCGCCGTGCGCTGCGCGGACTGCTCGGAAGGAGTCTTTCCCGTGAGGGCGCCTCGGACCCGGTCGGTGACGTTCTGAATCGACTGCAGCTGATCGACATAGAGTCCGGCGCATTTCTTCTCATCCGCCAAAGTTCCGGCCGCGAAACCAGTCTCGATGTAATTCGAGTCAGCGGGGGACGCGGAGGCCGTGCAATCGCGTCCACAGTGATGATTGGTCATCACCAGTCCCCTCGCGGACACGAACGATGCCGAGCAGTTCGGCAAACGCACCGAGGACAGCCGCACGTGATCCAGCCACTTCTGATCCGGTGCGAAACCATAGGTTCGGCGCCAGTAGTCGAGCGGTGGCGCGTCGAAGGTCCACATCGTGCCGAACTCAGGCTTGTAAGTGGCGGACGGAAACTGCGTCGGCTTCGCGGAAGCCTGCCGGGCGGCGGCGCTCTGACCCGAAGCCTGCGTGGATACAACGAGCGCAGAGGCGAGTACCACGGCGCGCAGCAGGGATCTGCTCGTCAGCATGTTCGTCAGTCCTGTTCGTGAAGGGTGTGCGAAATCCGTCAATTCCGTTCCTGAGAATTTGTACGAAACCTGTCTATTCCGCTCGTGGAGGTTGTGCGGAATCTGTCCTGCTTCGTTCGCGAGGCGTGTTGCGACACCAGGCTGCAAGATGCCGACCGCCACAGCGCGTCGGCTTGTAGCTCCTGCAGGCCGGGTCTAGATTGCACGGACTCTTCCAAACCCCTGACTCGGCATCGATGTCACAGCCCAATCGCACGCTCCAGGAAACTACGACTTCACACAGTCCCGCCGAGGTCCTCCGCTCGGCAAAGGATTTCTTTGCCCGCCAGACCGGTATCTACGCTGCCTTTCCGGAGCAGGAATCGAAAGCGCACGTGACACTTCGCGGGCAGGGCGGCGAAGAAGTGGTGATAGCAGCCATTCCGGGTGCGGGCGAGACGAAAGTTACCGGCTCGACGTACCTGTTCGGTCAGCAGATTGCCCGCTTCTTCGCCACGCTCGCGCCGGTGCCGCTCGCCGTCGCCACGGAAGGCGGCGAATGACGCCGTCCACACCTTTCGTCAGTGGGTTGAGAACCCAGGGCGGAGCGTTCAAGCTCGGCTCAGCGTCCGGACCATCGGTGCTGCAGTTGCGGGCACAGGTCCTCGAGGCATGGGACGCAATCCGGATCGATGCGGATCCCTCGGCTTCCGTGAAAAGCCTGAAGCATCTCGCATTGAAAGAGCTCTATCCCGGCGTTCAGAACGATGACCAGTACGTGGTGAAGCTGCATGGGTGGGAGATCCTGGACGAGGAAGCCCCGATCTCGTCAACCGCGGCGAAGAACGGATCGATCTTCCTCATCACCGACCGCCGCCGGCGACCGGTAGAGTAGGCGTCCCGCGCAATGCGGGCCGCGTTCATCTCCCACAGCGACTGCGGCCGCCACGACACCGGATGGGGACATCCGGAGCACGTCGGGCGTCTGCGCGCCATCACCCGTGCCCTGCGTGATGACCCGGAGCTGTTTCACTCCATCGAGCATCTCGAGGGACGCCACGCGACGATCGAGGAGATCGAGCTCGCTCATGATCCCGCCTACGTTCGATCCGTCCGTGTATTAGCCGAACAGGGAGGCGGGCGGCTCGACGCGGATACGGTGGCCAGCAGCGGATCGTGGGAAGCGGCCACTGCCGGCGCCGGCTCTGTGCTCCTTGGCGTAGATCTCTCGGTGAGCGGCGTCAACCCTCGAAGCTTTTCGGCGGTGCGCCCACCGGGTCACCACGCTGTCCACAACCGCGCCATGGGATTCTGCCTCTTCGGCAACGTCGCGATCGCGGCGCGCTACGCGCGGGAAAAACACGGGTTGCGGCGAATCCTGATCGTCGACTGGGATGTCCACCACGGAAATGGCACCCAGGCGCTGGTGGAGAATGAGCCCGACATCCACTTCGTCTCGATGCATCAGTGGCCGTGGTATCCGGGAACGGGAGCAGCCGATGATCGCGGTCCTCACGGGACCGTCTGGAACATTCCCAAGCCGGCCGGACTCGCCCGCGCCGAATACGTTCAGGCGCTCGAGCGCGGCATCGACGCAGCCACCGAGGGCTTCGTGCCGGAGCTGATACTCATCTCCGCCGGATTCGATTCCCTCGCCGACGATCCTCTCGGCGGATTCACACTCGAGCTCGATGACTTCGACGCCCTCACCCGCTCGCTCGTCGCTCGCGCGGACTCCTGGTGCGGAGGTCGCATCGTCAGCGCGCTGGAGGGCGGATATGCGCCCGAGCGGCTGGCTCAGGCGGCGGTTCGTCACCTGGGCGCGCTCGCTACGTAACCGCTAACTTGAGAGCTCATGAGCGCTGCACTCGGTAGCCCACTGGATAGCTATCTAACACCGGTATCCAATCGTCTAGGTATGGCGACCAAGGCCTTGACTGTCGTCGCCACCGTCACGCTTCCATTCGTCGTGTTGAGCGGGACGTGGGGCATGAACCTCGAGCAAATTTCGCTTCACACTAATCCGCACGGTTTGATGATCCTGGTTTTCACGCAGCTCGCGCTAGGTTTGACAATCCTCGCTGGTCTCAAATGGCGCAAACTTCTCTAGGCTCGCTGCGTTTGTACGGCGTCGCTGCCGTCGAATCGGGACAGGCGATGTCGCTTGCCGAAGGCACGACCCTCGTGCACTACCGCGCGCTCGCGGCAGTCGTCGAGCCGTCGCCGTACTCGGCTTCGACGCTCGCGGACGACGATGTCTCGAAATACCTGGCGGTTGTCGAGGAGGCGCACGCGCACTCCGCCGTGCTGCCGGCTCCGCCCGGAACCGTTTTCCAGTCGCAATCGACGCTCATGCGCTGGCTCGAGCTGCATTACTTCACGCTCACCGAGGCGCTTTCCGTGGTTGAGGGCCATGCCGCAGCACGGGTAAGCGTCACGACCAGGGGAAGGCAGAGAGAGGATGCGAAAAAGAGCCTCGCCGGTCTCGCCGCGGAGAGTCTCAGGCTATTGAGAGCCCAGGCCGCGGCGACGGTAACTCTCCCGAGGACGGACGGTGACGAGGAAGATGACGTTGTCGCCCGCGCATCGTTCCTCGTCGACACCCAGCGCTGGCAGGCGTTCAACGACGCCGTGTCCAAGGAAGCAGCGCGTCAGACCTCCCTCGACTTTGCGGTCACCGGGCCCTGGCCACCGTATGACTTCGTTCGCATGCAGTTCGGGGGCTGACGATGTTCTGCACTGACTGCGGGAGCTGGAACCGGGGAGAAGCGGCGCGCTGCGTCCGCTGCGGGATCATCATGCCCGACAGCACCGACCGGCGGCAATCCCCTCCCGATCCGTCGGTGACGGCGCTGCGCCAGGTGACTGGCGGGCGATACACGATCATGCACCGTGTCGGCGAGGGCGGAATGGCGAGCGTGTACTACGCGCTTCACGTCGTCCTCGATTCCCCTGTCGTGATCAAGGTTCTTCATCCGCACCTCGCGCGCGAGCACGAGATGCGCGAGCGCTTCAAGCGCGAAGCGGAATCCGCGGCGCAGCTGATGCACCCGCACATCTGCAAGATCATCGATTTCGGAATGGTCGACGATCACGTCTTCCTCGTGATGCCCTATCTGGCTCGCGGCACGCTGAGCGACCGCATCGGCGGACATCGCTCACTTTCTCCGGAAACCACGGCCGCCGTGGCGGCGCAGGTGGCAACCGGACTCGATTACGCGCACCGCCGGGGACTGGTCCACCGCGACATCAAGCCCGACAACATCCTCTTCGATGAGGACGAGAACGCGGTCGTCACAGATTTCGGAATCGCCACCGGCCACTTCCGGAGCCGCATGACCGGCAGCGGAAACGTCATGGGCACGCCGCACTACATGTCGCCGGAACAGGCTCGCGGAAAGCTGCTCGACGGCCGCAGCGACCTCTACGGCCTGGGTGTCGTGATGTACGAGACGCTGGTTGGCTTCCCGCCCTTCGACGGGGCCGACAGCTACTCGATCAGCTACAAGCACGTGACCGAGACGGCGGTGGCGCCCGACGTCGTCGATTCGAGGATTCCGCAGCAGCTGTCGGCGATCGTGATGCGCTGCCTCGAAAAAAATCCTTCCCACCGCTACGAGCGCGGCAACGATCTCGCCGATGCGCTCATCAACTTTCTGTCGACCGCTTCGGCGCACAACGAGTTCCGCATGGCGCGGACTGCGCGCCCCGGGGCCGTAGCGGCAGTCGGATGAAGCTCTCGCACCAGACAATCGAGCTCAACCCGACGCATCCATTCGTAATCGCGCGCGGGGGTTACTCCCACCATCGCAACGTCATCGTGCGCCTCACGGACGACGATGGTCTGGAAGGTTATGGAGAGGCCGCGCCCAATCGCTACTACGGCGAATCAGTATCGACGGTCATCGCCGCCCTCGGGCAATTCAAGGCAGTGCTCGAGCGTGCCGATCCGTTCTCACTCGAGTCCATCGAGGCGCATCTCAACCGCCTGCTGCGCGGCAATGCCGCGGCGAAGAGTGCCGTAAGCTCGGCGCTGCACGATCTCGTCGGCAAACGAATCGGACTTCCGGTTTACCGACTGTGGGGACTCGACGCATCGACGACGCCGCAATCCAGCTTTACCATCGCCATCGCCGAGAATGACGAGCTGGAGAGGCGCGTGGCCGAGGCGCAGGACTACCCGATTCTCAAGATCAAGCTCGGCACGGACCGCGACACCGAGATAGTGCGCATCATCCGACACGCGGCTCCGGCAAAGCGCCTGCGCGTGGATGCAAACGCGGCGTGGACGGCGAAGCATGCCGTGCGAATGAGCGATTTCCTCTCCGAGCAGGGCGTGGAGATGCTGGAGCAGCCCGTCGCCGCGAACGACGTCGAGGGACTCCGCTTCGTCCGTAAACGCTCCAAGCTGCGCGTTTTTGCTGACGAGTCCTGCCTGGTGGCAACCGATGTTGCCAAGCTCGCCGGAGCCGTCGATGGCATCAATATCAAACTCGCAAAATGTGGCAGTCTTCGCGAAGCGCTGCGCATGGTGCACGCCGCGCGCGCCCTGGACATGCAGGTCATGGCCGGCTGCATGATCGAGAGCTCGCTCGGCATCTCCGCGATCGCGCAGATATCGCCGCTGCTCGACTACGCCGATTTTGATGGCGCCGCGCTGTTGTCCAGCGATCCATTCCGTGGGGCGTCGATAACCAGCGGCGCGATTCGATTGTCCGAAGAACCCGGACTCGGCGCGTCTCCAGCGCCGAGCGTAGATCTAGCCGCGGCATTTCAGAGTGCGTGACAAGGCGCCGCGGTTCGTTGAAGTCGCGCTGCCGCTGCCGCTCTTCCAGACATTCACCTACGCAGTCGAAGAAGGGCTCGCAAATCCGGTAGTAGTCGGGTCGCGCGTGGTCGTTCCCCTCCGGAGCGGCAAGGAGATTGGCGTCTGCATCGGAGTCAGCGACGTCAGCCCGCTCAAGCGGAAGCCCAAAGCCGTGCTCGAATCGCCCGACGCCGAGCCGGCGATTGGCGCGTCGCTGCTCGAGCTGTGCAGGTGGATGGCGGACTACTACATCGTCCCGCTTGGTGTCGTCCTCCGAACCGTGCTTCCGGCCGCCCTGACCGGCGCCGAAGATCCGCGTCCGACGCGAAAGACTCGGCGCGTGGTGCGACTGGGCGCGGACATTCCGTCTCTGATGGAACGAGACAAGGCGTTCGCGCGCTCCAAACAGCAGCGGGCAGTGTTCGAGCTGATCGAATCGCTTGGCGGGAATACGTCTCTCGAGAATCTGAGCGCGCAGCTCGATTTTTCTCCCTCCGTGCTCAAGTCGCTCGAGAAACGCGGGCTCGTGATCATCGAGGAGGAGGAAGTCGAGCGCGATCCGTTTTCGTCGCGGGGCGGCATCTCCGCGACCAGACTCGAGCCGACCCCCGCGCAGTTGCACGCGATCGACACAATGGGCAGCGCCAAGGGGGGAGAAGTCTTTCTGCTCCTCGGCATCACGGGAAGCGGTAAGACGCTCGTCTACATCGAGCTGCTGCGCCGGATCGTGGACGAGCGCGGACAGACAGCCATCGTGCTGGTT
>JBGPHO010000011.1:0-20239 GCA_041484425.1 Gemmatimonadaceae bacterium | reverse complement strand
GGATTTCGCGAGGCCGGGAACCACCTTCGCGTCGGGAGTGAAGCGCGTCAGGCCATCGAAGATATAAGTGACGGCGCGTCCGGTCGGGACGTCTGTTGAGAGTGCGGGATCCATCGATCGCGGGTCGTAAGTGTCACGCGAGTCGATGATCGTTTTGCGGGAAGGAGCAGATTCGCCACCGCCGCCACAGCTGAGAATCGCTGGTAGTACGAGGAGGAAAAGTCGCCGCATGAGTGTCTTCTGACGGTTGACATGAAGGGGCGAAATACGAGAACTTTCGCGCACCCCGAAATAGGCCTCACTGTGAGCGCAGAATACTATTATCGCCGCCGACTTGGCGCCAAGGATCTACTGCCAGCCGTTGGCGTGGGCGTCGCCGCCGGTTTGGCCGCCTTCTACGTTGTGCAACTCTTAATCCAGCGTACACCACTCGTTCCGCAGAGCGAGCTGCCTCGCTCGCCGACGGCGCCTCCCACGCGAATTCTGGGCGATCGAACCGAGCCTGAAACAGAGACGCACTATGCTCGCGAGCTGCCGGCCGGGCAGCCACCAGGCGCGCGCGCGCCGCAAGGGTGAGGTTTCCCCGGATACGACTCGGGGTCTACACCGCATTCGCGTTCTTCGCAGCGTTTCCCGGCGCCAACGGAGCACGCGCTCAGGACATTGAATGCCAGCGTGGCGACCTCGAGGTGTTTCGGCTGGTGTTCGAGGGGAACCAGTCCTTTTCGGACGCCGCGCTTGCCAAGACAATCGTCACCGCTCCTTCGGCGTGGGCGCGGCGTTACCTCTACCTTCCTTTCACGGTCAAACATTGTCTGGACCGAGCCGAGTTCCCGAACGATCGGGCCCGGTTGATAATCTTTTATCGCCGCCGGGGGTATCCAAGAGTGACCGTCGATACCGCGGTAAAGGAGCTCGCTCCAGGCGCGGTCGAGGTCAAGTTCACCATCAACGAGGGGCTACCGATAATACTACGGTCCTTCGCGGTGCGCGGACTGGATTCGGTTCCGGAAAGAGGGCTGATGGTCCGCGGCCTGCCCGTGCGCGAAGGCGGGCGATTCGACCGCTTCGCGATAGACGCCGCGGCCGACACCGTTCGCCAGCGTCTGCACAACAACGGATACCCGAGAGCCGATGCGGTCAACCGGTTCACGGTGAATGACAGCACGCTGAGCGCGGAGGACACTCTTTACGTGACGCCCGGTCCAAGGACGAAGATTGGAGCGATCAAGATCAACGTGATACCGCTTGACTCTGCAAAGGGGCAGCAGATACCGACCAGAATCGTGCGCCGCATCATGGGGCTCGACTCGGGTGAGCTTTTCCGCGAGGACGAGATCATCGACGCTCAGCGCGCGCTGTATCAGACGGAGGCGTACCAGCACGTGTCGATAACGCCCGACTCGAACTCAGACAGTCTCATCACTCTCTATACGAATCTGGCCGAGGCTCAGATGCACGCGGCGAGAGTGGGCGCGGGATACGGAACGCTGGATTGCTTTCGAGTGACCGGCGAGTTCACCGACTACAATTTTCTGAACGGAGCCCGGCGGTTTGATGTCAATACTCGGGTCTCGAAGATCGGAATCGGGCGACCGCTCGATGGCACGCCGGGTCTGTGCCCGAAAGCGAAGCAAGACGTCTTCAGCAACCGCCTGAATTACTACGCCGGTGCCACGCTCAGGCAGCCGGTGTTCCTCGGCCTCAGAACGTTTCCGACCATCACGCTATACACCCAGCGCGTGTCGGAGTACAACGCGTATCTGAGGACGACGACGATCGGAGGTGTTGCGTCCGTGATCTGGCGCGGACTCACGAGAACGCCGGTCAATCTTGCATACTCGATGGACCTCGGCCGAACCGAAGCGCAGCCGGCCCTGTTCTGCGCGGTGTTCAATCTGTGCGAGGCGGCTGAGCGTGACAGGATCCAGCGCACGCAACAGCTGGCGGTGCTGAGCCTCGCCGTGACGCGCGACAACTCGAACAACCTGCTCTCGCCAACACGGGGGTCGATCATCCGGCTGGAAGCGCGGAATTCGTCGCCCCTGATTCTTTCCAACAGGGATCTTCAGTTCAACAAGTTCGTCGGCGATGGATCCCGGTATATCGACGCCGGCGGCGGCAACGTGCTGGCATTCCGCATCCGCGGTGGGAGCGTATTCGGCCGCAACGTGGCTTCGGCAACGGCATTCATTCCCCCACAGGAACGATTGTACGCAGGCGGACCGACCACCGTCCGTGGGTTCTCACAAAACGAGCTCGGCTCGCTCATCTACATCGCGACCAAGTATGAGAGATTTACCTCGACGGATCCGAACACTGGATTGGCGGATACGGTAGTACTCTCGCCCTCGTCCGACACCATCGGCTTCAGGCGAATCGTGCCCGTGGGAGGAAACTCGCTGCTGGTAGCAAACCTGGAATTGCGATTGCGAAGCCCGGTCCTTCCGGAGCTTCTCCAGTTCACCATTTTCACCGATGCGGGAGAGGTCTGGAACAGAGGAACGCCGCAGGTCAGTGGAGTGAAGCTCAAGGTCACGCCGGGGGTTCAGGTAACCGCATTCTCGCCCGTGGGTCCGGTGCGTGTTGCGATCGGGTACAACCCGTACCCGCGACCAAAGGGACCGCTCTACTACGAGGGGACGGAATTCGGTGGAGCCCCGCTGCTGTGCGTGAGTCCGAATAACGATCTGCCGACTCACTTCAGCCTGCCCGATCCGCTGACAAACCTCGTCACGGTCACGCAGGAAGTCCCCCGGAACGGATGTCCGGCGACGTACCAACCGCCCAGCACCAGCGGCCTTCGAAGCAGGCTTACTTTCAGCTTCGCAATCGGCCAGGCCTTCTAGCCTATAATGACGCGCCGACTCCGCATCGTGATCGCGAGCGCCATCGTCCTGGTGGGGCTGCTCGCGATCCTCGTCCTCAGCGTCGTCGGCGTCACGCACACCGGCTTCGGCCAGGAGCGCGTGCGCCGAATGGTGTCGACGATGCTCGTGGGAAGCGTCAAGGGGAAAGTCTATATCGGTCGCATGAGCGGCGGATTCTTCACCGGTGTGACGATCGACTCCGTCGAGATGAGAGACGACGAGGATTCCGTTTTCTTTGCATCCGGTCCGATCACTGTTTCCTACGATCCGCGGGATCTGTTCGACCGCCGGATTCTTCTCAGCCATCTCGAGGCCGAGCATCCAGTCGTTCACCTGCGTCAGCACGAGAACGGGGACTGGAACTGGAGGAGAATCTTCCCCGCGAGTGTCGAGAAGCAGAAAAGAAACGAGCGCGGATTCGGGCAGTACATAGTCATCGACTCGTCGGTGATCCGCGACGCCACCTTCACGCTGACGCTGCCGTGGCATCCGTCCGACACGTTGCGTGGAGCGAAGCTCGATAGCGCGATCAGATTCGAGCTGACGCGCTCGGATCACGAGATCAGACGTACGCGCGAGGGATTAGCGCGGACCTGGAGGTGGACAAAGGCGCAGGCGAATCTCGGCTTCGCCCGGCTCGCGGATCCCGACACCGTCGGCCGCCTGGTCAGAATCAGAAAGGCGAGCTTCAGCGAGACCGATCCTCCGTTCAAGTTTCGCAACATCTCGGGAACGATGCTCAACCTCGGCGATTCGGTGTTCCTCGACAGCGACCACTTCGACCTGCCCGGCTCGACTGGAAAGGCGCACGGCAGCGTCGTGTGGGGGAGCGATCTTCCGATTCGCTACTATTTGCACATCATCGGCGACTCGGTGTCACTGTTCGACGTAGCGTGGGTCTACCCGACGCTGCCCACGACCGGTGGCGGCAAGATGGTGCTCGACATCAGGAGCGAGCGCAACCCGCGCTTCCTCGACTACATCCTGACGAATATGGACGTGCGCACGACGCGCTCGCGGCTGCTCGGACAAATGACGTTCGGCACGGGCGGGGATGTGCTCGCGGTGAAGAACGTCGATCTCCAGGCAACGCCGGTCGATTTCGATTTGCTCCGCACCCTGAACGGAAAAGCGTTTCCCTACGACTGGCAGGGGAAGATCACCGGCACCGTGAAGGCGTCGGGCGGTCCGCTCAATCATTTCAAGATCGAGCAGTCGGCGCTCATCTTCGAGGATGCGCACGTGCCCGGCGCCGTTACCGAAGCGCGCGGCGAGGGAGAGCTGGACATCCTCTATCCCGCATTCACCGCGTTTCATGGTTTCAACGTCGACGTTGCGACGCTCGACCTGCGCACGCTCCAGTACCTGAACAAGTTCTTTCCGAAAGTCAAGGGAACGGTGTCGGGCACGGCGACGCTCGATTCTTCCTGGCTCGATGTTCGTTTCAGGAACGCGGATCTCCTGCATCACGATGGCAACGAGCCGACCTCGCACGTCACGGGCAACGGCCGCGTGACGTGGGGCGACAAATATCTCACCTACGATCTGGCGCTCCAGGCGCAGCCGCTGTCGTTCACCGCGCTGTCGCATTCGTACCCGCTGCTTCCACTCCGGGGGAGCTACGCCGGACCCGTGCAGGTGAAGGGCATGTCTCCCAGTCTCCAGGTCACTACGACACTGACTGGGCCGGCGGGCACGTTCGGATACAACGGATTGATCGACGCGGATCCCGAGGAATATGCCGCGCGCGGCCGCGCGACTTCGACCGCGCTCGATCTCCGAACGTTGCTCGAGAAGAACGCGCTGCCCCACACGGAGCTCACCGGACAGTACGATCTCGATCTGCGTGGAGAAAATCTGGCGACCCTCACCGGCAAGGCGGTGGCGTCGATCGAGAAATCGACGCTCGCCGGCATCCGCGTCGATCCGTCCATCGCGCGACTGCACTTCGCCGGCGGTGTCGCGACGGTGGATACGCTTGCGCTCAACGCAGCGGGACTCAAGGCGCACGCATCCGGCACGTTCGGGGCGACTGGCGCGCACACCGGATCGCTCAAGTTCTCGGCGGTGATGGATTCGCTGTCGCGACTTCGCGCGCTGGTGCCGGCGCTCGCGACCGCGTCGCAGCTCGACTCGCTGCGTGGCAGTGGCGAGCTGACGGGCGAGCTGACGGGAAACGCAGAGAACCTCTCGCTCAACGGAATCGTTCACGCGAACAACGTGCGCCTGGGCACGCGAAGCGTCGAGAGCGTGCGCGGAACAATTCTTCTTGCCGACCTCACAAAGCAGGCGAGCGGATCCCTAATATTCGGCGCCGACACCGTGGTGCTCGGGCCGGTCGGCTTCAACAGCATCAGGGCTTCGGTGGCGCTCCTCTCACCAACATCCGGACACTTCAGCGCATCGCTGCTGAGTCAGAGTGGAGTCCAGACCGATCTCGCCGGGAACCTCACGCGCAGCAAGGACACGACGGTAGTGAGACTCGACAGCGCCGCGGTGCTGGTCGATGCGGACAATCGCTACCGGCTTCAGGCACCGAGCCGAGTTGCTTTCTCGAAGGGATTCCTCACGCTCGATTCGCTGATCCTTCAGCACAGCAGCAAGGCGAAGCTGATCGTCGAGAACGTGCAGCTCAAAGGTGACTCGATCAGGGGGCACATCCGCACCGACAGCGTCGACATACGTCTCTTCCGCGCGTTCGTGCCGGGCCTGGTGGATGCCCGAGGAGCGATCGTGGGGGACATCAACATCCGCGGCGATATCAAGCAGCCGAGAATGTTCGGACAGATTTCTCTCGCCGACGGCACGGCGGCGTTCTCCAACCTGGGAACGCGCTTCATCCACATCCGCGCGGACATCGCGCTGTCGGGTGACACCGTTCACATCAAGCAGCTCGCGGCGGAAACGATCAAGGACCGGCGTGGTGTGTTGAACGTCGAGGGCACAGTCAGCTTCGAGCACTATGACAATCCCTCGTTCTCGCTTCTCGCGAACGCATCGAACTTCCACGCCATTGACAAGCCCGGCCTGGCGGCGCTCGACATCTCGACCGGGCCGGCGGTGACGCTGACCGGATCGACCCAGGATGCGGTGATGCGCGGCACTCTGCGCGTCGAGCGCGGAACGATCTACATCCCCGACGTCGTCAAGAAGAGGATCATCGATCTCAACGATCCGGAGTTCCAGAGCATGGTTGACACACTGCTCGCGGCGAATCGAGAGGTAATGCCGAGGGCGCCGAAGGCGGTGGCGCGGAACCTGAGACTCGAGAACGTCGCGGTGGACATCGGGCCCGATGTCTGGCTGCGGTCGTCGGAAGCGAACATCAAGCTCGGTGGCTCACTCACCGTGACGCTTGCCTCACCGACTCCGGCCGATCCGCCGCGCCTCGCCCTCGAAGGAGCGCTGAGCGCCGACAAGGGAACTTACAGGCTCAATCTCGTAGATCCTTTCATTCAACCGACGTTCGATGTGCAGAGCGGAACGCTGCGCTTCTTCGGAACCCCGGACCTGAATCCGTCGCTCGACATCAAGGCGATTCACACGGTACGTCAGCCACGGCAGAGCGCGAACGGGCGGGATGTAAGGGTGGAAGTAGACATAACGGGAACGCTCGCGCAGCCTCAGCTCGCTCTCAGAAACCCCGACAACCTTCCGCTCTCCGAGAGCGATTTGCTCAGTTATCTGGTGACCGGCGAGCCTGCTGTCGGACTCGACCAGGCGGGCACCCAGGTGGCGAGCCTCGGCGTACGCACGATCGCGAACATCTTCACCAACGCGCTTCCGAAAAACCTGCTCGACATCCTCGAGCTCCAGACGGCGACACCCGGCGGCGCCGATCCGACGATAACAACGAGCAACCCATCGTACTACACCAGCCTGCTCAACACCCGCGCGGTGCTCGGGAAGCAGCTTGGCAGCAGGTGGTTCCTCGGGCTGAGCACCGGGCTCTGTCCCAGCGCATTCAAGGAAAATCTTGGCCTGCAACTCGAGTACAGAATCAGCTCCGTGTACAGTGCGCAGGCGGCAATCGAGCCCGGATCCAGCACCACAAAATGCGGGGGTCCGGCGACTCCGACCTTCCAGCCGACCCAGACTCCGTCGCAGCTGGGGTTCGACCTTTTTCGCAACTGGCGTTTCTAAACCATTACTGACTCGTCAGTTAACGCACTTACGTTAGCTTTCATTAGTTTAGCAAGGCGACCTTAATGGCGAAGAATCTCCGCGAAAAGGATGTGATGATGTGCCGCTCCTGCGGAAACGAGGAGCGCGCGTCCGAAGGTTATCCGTGCTCGGACTGCGGGACTTTCGTCTGCATCATCTGCAACTTTCGTGGAGTCACGCTCTGCAAGTCATGCCGCGCGAAACGACCGGAGCCGCCGCTGACGCCGACCAATTCCACCAAGATCGACTGGCCCGAGCATTGACCGAGAGCGTGACCGCCGTCGCGGCGATCGCGCCGATGCTGTGCGAGCCCGATGTAAAAACGACCCAGGTATCGCAGCTGCTACACGGCCACATCGCGCAGGTCGTTGAGCGGAATGGACTCTGGCTTCATGTGAAAGGCGCGGACGCGTACACCGGTTGGATTCATCAGGGCTACGTCGTGACGATGCCGGAGCCGGTTCCCGCGCTGTCCGAGACCGGATGGAGTGATCCGCGTCCACTCTCACTCAACTGCTCCGTTCGCGACGAGCACGGGGCCACGCGCAAATTGCCGTTGGGCGCGCTCGTCACCGAGGGTCAGGAGCGGTTCGCCGGACTGGCGATGACGCTCGAGGAGCGGCGGAAAGCCTTTCCACCGGCGGCCGACTCAATCACGGCGTCGGCGATGACTTTCTTCGAAGGCACATCGTACGAGTGGGGAGGACTGACGCCATGGGGCTGCGACTGCTCGGGGCTGGTGTCGAGCTCGTTTCACCTGCACGGCGTCAATGTCCCGCGCGATGCGTGGATGCAGGCGACGACCGGCGAGCCGGTCGAGTCGATGCGGGATCTTCGGCCCGCCGATCTTCTTTTCTTTTCCGACGAATCCGATGGGAAGATCACGCACGTCGCGATTTCGTTGGGTGGAATGAGCGTGGTTCACCTCGCGCTCGGGCGGGGCGGGTACGCCGTTGATGATTTGGCGAGCGGAGATGAGTACACGGATCTGCTGCTTAAGAGGTTTCGTTTTGGACGACGAATCCTGAAAGGCAACTGACTGCTGCACTCACTGCCGCCCGCTGCCCGCTACACGCTGTCCGCTACTCGCCAAATATCTAGACAGGCCGCCGTGGCGTTATGCCACAGGCAAAACGTGTTTGGGTTTTACCCATCCCGACCGAGATCGGTCCCGTCGTTGGCAGCGATCAGCGGTCAGCGATCAGCGGGAAGCGGGTAGCAGCGTCGTTCCGTTTTTTCCTTTAACTGACCATTCCAGTTGGCGCGCCCGTCACAAGGGGCGTCTGAGTTGGCCCGTTAACGAACAGCCGGGCGGTCGCGCTCGGCTTGCCGTCGAGCGTGACCTGCATCGTGTACTGACCCACCATGTTGAGCGGAAGATCCACCACGGCGATGATCGGCAGATCGACCTCGAACACCGGGTTCGGCGCCGGCGCGACGTTCATCTCGCCCGCCGACGACCAGAGCTCTTCGTCGACCGGGCTCAGCCAGCGGAAGCCGAGCTTGTGGGAGCCGACATCGTCGCCGTTGGCCTTGAGCCGGACGACGAAGTGCGTGCGCGGATGAATCGTCGGCAGGCCCGCGACCTGAACCGCATCGAACACGCCGAGCACATTCAACTTTCCTTCCTGCGACAGGTTGGCGGCGTCGGCGAAGACGGCGAACGAGATGTGCATGAAGGCAAAGTAGCCGCGTCGCGCCTTGCCCGGCTAGCTTTCGGCGATGACTGAATCAGTACGCCCCTCTCCGGTCGTTGCCGACTCGGCCGCGCACCATTCCTTCGGGTTGACGGATGTTCTCCTCCTCGCGATGGCGATGATCTGGGGAATCAATTTCGTCGTCGTGAAGTACGCGACGCACATCTTCAACCCGGTGGCCTTCACCGGACTTCGCGTCGGAACGGCCGCGGCATTTCTGCTGGCGTTCGTCTTCGCGCGCGGTGGCTTCGCACTTTCGCGGCACGATGTGACGCGGCTCCTTTTGCTGGGAGTGATCGGGAACGGTCTGTACCAGCTCTTCTTCATCCACGGAGTCGCGCGTACTCGCGCCGGCAACGCGGCTCTCATCGTCGGTGCCGCGCCGGCGTTCATCGCGCTCGTGGCGAGAGCTCGGGGCCTCGAGCGCGTGAAGCGGATGACGCTTGCCGGTATCGCTCTCTCGGTGCTCGGCGTCGCGCTCGTGATCGCGGGAAGCGCGACCTCCTCCAATGGCCAGCCGACGCTACTCGGATCGGTCCTCGTTTTCCTGGGAGTTCTGTGCTGGACCGTCTATACGATCCTCCTGCAGCCATACACGAAACGGATCGACGTGATCCAGCTCTCGGCCGTCACTATGGTCGGAGGTGCGGTGCCGCTGCTGATCGCGTCGATGCCGGCGCTGGTCGCCACCGACTGGTCCAGAGTCGGAGCCGGCGGGTGGCTCGCGCTTTTCTACTCGAGCGTGATCTCGATGGGCGTCGCGTATTTCTTCTGGTATCGCGGGCTGCGCGTGCTCGGGCCGACTCGCACCGCCGTTTACTCCAACCTGCAACCGATCGTTGCTCTGCTGGTAGCGTGGGCCTTTCTCGGCGAAATCCCGACGATGTTCCAGGGCGTAGGCGCCGTGACGATCATCGCCGGCGTATTTCTCACCAGAACATGAGGCTCGTCCTTTTCGACATCGACGGCACGCTGCTCAGTTCGGAGGGGCTCGGACGGGCATCGATGCGGCGGGCGCTGGGCTCGATCTTCGGGTCGCCCGGGAATCCCGCGTACCGGTACGACGGAAAAACGGACAAGCAGATCGTGCGCGACGTCATGCGCCTCGAGGGCCACTCCGATGACCACATCGATTCGAGGATGGACGACCTGATCGAGACGTACCTCGAAGGGCTTCGCGACGGAGCGAAGAGTGGCAAATTCAACGTGCGCCCCCACGAAGGCGTCGTCGAGCTGCTCGATGCGCTCGAGCCGCGGGAAGATGTCGTGCTCGGCCTCCTGACCGGGAATGTCGAATCCGGTGCACGCACCAAATTGTCTGCGGCCGGGATCAATCCCGATCGCTTCCGAGTCAACGCTTTCGGGTCGGATCACGAGCACCGACCCGAGCTGCCGGCCGTCGCGCAAAGGAGGGCGAGCGAGGTGCTCGGGCTCGAAATCGTGGGCGAGCGCATGGTCGTCATCGGCGACACTCCCGCTGACATCGCGTGCGGCCGCTCGCTGGGCGTGAAGGCGATCGGCGTCGCCAGCGGCCACTACACGGTCGAGCAGCTGCTGGAGCACGATCCATACGCCGTTTTTCCCTCGCTCAAGGACACGCAGCAGGTGCTCGAGAAGATCGTCAATGCGTGAGGTCGAGCTCAAGGCGGTCGTGGACGACCTCGCCGAGCGACGAAAGAAGGTCGAGGCGGCAGGGGCAGCGTTGTCCTTCGAGGGAAGGATCTCCGACAGGCGCTACGATTTTGCATCGCGCGAACTGTCAGGGCGCGACGAAGTGCTGAGGACGCGGCGCTACCAGAGCCATGCGTCGACGAGGACGTACCTCGATTGGAAGGGTCCGACCGAGATGCAGGGTGTGTACAAGATCCGCGAGGAGATCACTTCCCCAGTCGAGGATTTCGACTCGCTCGAGAAGATCCTCGAGAAGCTCGGGCTGACGATCACGTGGGAGATCGACCGGGAGATCGCGCAGTACCAGCTGGCCGGTGCCATCATTCGCTTCGAGACATACCCGCGCATGGATGTGCTGGTCGAGGTCGAAGGCGAGCCAGGCGCCATCGAAGCCGCGATCGAGGCGCTCGGGCTGCCGCGCGGGACGTTCACGAGCGAGCGGCTGCCGGATTTCGTCAGCAAGTTTGAGCACAGAACCGGTGTCCGTGCCGCGATTAGCGATCGAGAGCTTCAAAATGATTACTCGTTCAGGGATGGTTCGTAGTGGCGGTCGCGATTAACACCAACGCGAGATGAGCTAGGTGGGGGGTGCGAGGTACTAGGTGCGAGGTAGGAGGTAGAAGCGTCACATGGTGTGCATTACCTCGTACCTCGCACCTGTGCCACTCGCGCACCTCCTACCTAGCTCTTTTCGTAGTGTTTTCCCGTATTTCCCCGATTGCTTCCCCCGACAATCCGGATAGATTCACTCGGCAATGAATTCCAGATATTTGCGATGGATCGGTGTTCCGCTTCTGTCGCTCGTAGCAGCCACAGTGCTGCCCGCCCAGGAAAACCCAGCGAAACGTCTTGCGAGCATCGTCGGTGTCGCCGCCGAGGAGTACGCGAAGGCGATTGACGAGCACGGGAAACTCATCTCGAAGGATGAGTTCGACGAGACGTACGGTTTTCTGACCGACGCCAAAAAGGTTGCAACCCGGCTCCGCGGGTACGACGCCGCAGCGACCAGGGCGATCCTCGACAGCATGATCGCGGCGGTCGCGCAAAGACAGCCGCCCACTGTGGTGAAGGGGTTTCATCAGCATTTTGCCACATCCCTCGGGACGGCCGGCGCGATGGATCTTCCAACGGGCCCGCTCGACACGGCCGAAGGGCACGCTTTGTTTGTCAAGAACTGCGCATCGTGTCATGGCATGACGGGGGCCGGTGATGGGCCCGCTGCGCATACGCTGAGCACTCCACCGCCCGCGACCGGCATCCGACGACTGACTCCCGAGCTCACGCCCACGCTTGCCTACAACGTCATCTCGGTGGGAGTGCGCGGGACGGCGATGCCGGGGTTCACTTCGTCGCTGACGCCGCAGCAGCGATGGAACATCATCAACTACATCTACCGGCTTCGTGGTGAGCCGCTGAGACTCCCGGCCGCGCGCGCGGATGCGACGGCGATTCCCGGAGACACGGCATCGCCGGTGATTCTGGCGCTCCTCGACAGTGCGCTCGACTTTGCGCGAGCCGGCAAGACCGCCGAAGCGGGTGATCGCGCCTTCGATGCGTACATCGCCTTCGAGCCGCTCGAGACTCCGGCGCGCGCGAAAAAGCCCGGCCTCGTCTCGACGATGGAGCGCCACTTTGCCGACTTCAAGGGCGCGGTCAGGCGGAGCGACTTCGCCGCCGCCAAGAGCTCGCGCGACGCGATTGCCGACGGGCTTCCGTCGGTCATCGATCTCACCCAGCAGCCCTCCGGGAGCTGGGAAGCTTTCTTCCAGTCCTTCCTCATCATTTTGAGGGAAGGGTTCGAGGCGATTCTCGTGATCGGCGCGGTGGTCGCGCTATTGATCAAGACGGGGCATCGCGAGCGACTTCGCTCGATCTGGCTTGGAATCGTGCTCGGGTTGGTGGCGAGTCTCGCCACCGCCGTCGTAATGAAGACCCTTCTTGCGGCGATGCCGGCCAGCAGGGAGATCGTCGAAGCGACGACGATGCTGATCGCCGTCGTGGTGCTGTTCTCGGTGAGCTACTGGCTCATCTCCAAGGTGGAGGCCGCGAAGTGGCAGAAGTTCATTCGCGAAAAAGTGAATTCTGCACTCGAGCACGGTGGCGGCAAAGCGCTGGCACTCGTCGCGTTCCTCGCGGTCTACCGCGAAGGCGCCGAGACCGCGCTCTTTTACCAGGCGCTGTTCAACGAAGGACCAAATGTCGGACTTCCGCTCGCGCTCGGAATCGTGGCCGGGTTCGCCGTGCTGGTGGTGATATTCACGCTCTTCTACCGCTACGGCGTCAGGATCCCGATGCGACCGTTCTTCACGGTGACGAGTATCCTGCTCTACTACATGGCCTTCGTGTTCATGGGGAAAGGGATCCGCGAGCTGCAGGAAGGGAACATCATGCGCATCACGGTGATCACGGGCGGACCACACGTCGATGCGATGGGTATCTACCCGAGCGTCGAGACGCTCACGGCGCAGGGGATTCTCATCATTCTGCTGATCTTCGCTACCATCAGGACATTCTGGCCCAGGCATGAACCGAACGCGGGTGTCCCCCAGGCGTAGCATTTGCCGCTTGCTGGTCGAAGCGGGGAGAGTGAGATGACAACCAGACAGATGCCGGCAATCGCAGACGAGCAGCACGGAATCCGTCCCAAAGGATACCGCCTGCCCGAATCAACTCACCTCGGCAGAGTGCGATTGCAGGTCGCGGACCTCGAGCGCTCGCTCGCCTTCTACGAGAAGGTGCTGGGCATGAGGGTGATCCGCCGCACTACCGACTCGGTGAGTCTCGGACCGCATGGAGAAGATCGCGAGATCGTTCGCCTGCGCCTGCTCAGGACCGCGCGAGCTGTGCCGAAGCGCGGACTGCTCGGCCTCTATCACTTCGCGATCCTGTTGCCCGATCGCGCATCGCTCGGCCGGTTCGTCGCGCATCTCGCGGCGATCAGCCAATACGCCGGCATGTCGGATCACTTCGTGAGCGAGGCGATCTATCTCACCGATCCCGATGGCCTTGGCATCGAGGTTTACGCGGACCGCCCGCGCGACGCGTGGCGCTACGACGAGCGGCAGTTGTACATGACCACCAATCATCTCGACGTGGATGATCTGGTGAAGTCCGCCGGTGGCGAGGGCTGGACGGGAATGCCGCCCGGCACCGTGCTCGGTCACGTGCATCTCTACGTCGATGACATCGCCAAGGCCGAGGCGTTCTACCACGATGCGCTGGGATTCGACAAGGTCGTGTGGAGCTATCCCGGCGCTCTGTTCATGTCGGCGGGCGGATATCATCATCACCTCGGCACCAACACCTGGGCTCGGGGCGCACCGCCGGCGACGGACGCGGATGCACGTCTGCTCGAGTGGGAGATCCTGGTCCCTGCGAAGAAGGACGCGGAGGAAGCGGCGCGCCACGTGCAGGAAGCTGGTTACCCCGTGAAAGAGGAGAAGGGCGAATGGGTTCTTACCGATCCGTGGGGCACGAGCCTCAGACTCGTTCCCGAAAAATGATGCGACGCCGGGGGACAAGACAACGCCCCTTCCTTCATGCGGCGGATATTCGCCCCTACGTTCGTCTCTGGGATCAAGCATGGCGCTACGCCGTGTCGTTGGCAGTCGTCCCGCTGGTGGCGTGCTCGAGTCAAATGCGGTCGGGAGGAAGCGGTGGCTTTCAATACGCGTCCGATGCCGCCGCGATCAGGGCGACGCTGGATACGACTGCCGCCGGCTGGAACCGCGGTGAGCTTCCGGTCTATCTCTCCGCCTACGTGGATTCGGCGACGGCGATGGGCTCGACGGGACTGGTGCGGGGAGTGCGGGGAATCGAGGGCCAAATGCGCGCGGGATACTGGCGCACGGGACGTCCGCTGCAGACGCTCAGCTACGACCATCTGGAGATCCGGCCAGTCGGCCCGAATCAGGCGATCGCGACCGGACAGTACATCCTCACCGGCGGGGGAGTGCCCAACCGGACCGGCTGGTTCACAACGATCTGGGTTCGTGTGCCGCCGAGCGGACACCCGCCCACCGGGTGGCGGATGGTGCACGATCACTCGTCATGAGCGCCCGGCAGGCCGCGGATTGCGCGCGAACCCAGCTCGCAATCACCGGGGTTCAGAGGAAAGCGGCCACGAGCGCCGCGACCCCGATGATGACTCCGGTCGTGGAGAGCGTGGTGCGGGTGGGGTTGGTACGCAAAGAGTCCGCCCCGACCCGGGCGGACTCGATTAGCGCGGCCGCATTCACACTGAAACGGCTCACGCTGATCTCACACCCTTGTCATATCCGGTTGACGACCAGCTGCGCGACGTAGGCGCGAGGCGCATTTCCGTCCGCCTGTCGCGGCACCGGCGTGAGGCCCACAAAGCGGATTTGCAGATCACCCGAGCTCACCTCGTTGTTCGGAGGCGTGAGGCTGAGAATCCTGGTATCGTCGCTCGATCCGCTTCGGGAAATTGTGACTTCGATCTTGGCATCACCGGCCCAGACGCAAGTCACGTCTGTGGGGCAGCGTGAATCCTCACGCACGAGCCTGAACGTAAGATGAGTCCCACTTCCGTTGATCGTGGCGGTCTTCCCGATCGGCAGCGAGAACGCAACTCCTGGTTCGGCCGCAACTGTCGGTTCCATCGCCGCGCAGGCGGAGAGCGCCGCGACGATCGCGCACGCTGAAATCAACGCGCGTGACCTCAATGGCCGCCTACGCTGCTTGAGCTGCGGCGTAAATCCCCGGTGCGTCCGCATGCGGACTCCGGCGCAGGTACATCCAGACGGCGCCGCCAATCGTGAACAGCAACGCGATTCCCTGCGCCGTCGTAAACGGGCCAAAGAAGCGGTCGTCCTTTGCGCGAACGAACTCGATGAGGAACCGTTCGATCCCGGCGAGCACGCAGTACAGGCCGAACAGCCAGCCCTCCGCGTGCTTGTGATCGCGAAAGCGCCAGAGGATGAGGAACATCACAAAGCCCAGCGCGACCTCGTAGAGCTGAGTCGGGTGGACGGAGAGGACCTGGTTCGGAGATGAGCCAAGCGGCGGTGGGATGTGAAAGAGCTGCGTCATGTTCGCGACCGTCGACGGCGGCGCACCGTTGGGAAAACTCACCGCCCACGGTCCGCTCCACGGACGGCCGTAGTCGTCACCGACCGCCCAGCAGCCGGTGCGCCCAATCGCATAGCCCGCGGCGAGTGCGGGGGCTGCGACATCGCTGATGCGCGTGAAGCTCTGATGCTTGCGGCGGATCACGAGGTAGGAGGCGAGTATTCCACCGATCAAACCGCCCCAGAATACGAAGCCGGCTCTGCTCAGGAGCGCGCTGACGTCGTGCATGAGAACAGCGTAGTAGATCTTGCCACCGAGCAACCCGCCGATGACCGCGGCGAAGACGACGTCCCCGATAGGCGCGGGGTCATGTCCGCGCCGGGCGAGCTCACGCTGCGCGATTATCTGGGCGAGGACGAACGACATCAGCACCGCCAGTCCAAATCCGGTGAGCTGGAGCGGACCGACATCGTACGAAAGGGGCTGGTGGACTATCGAAGCGAAAATCTTTTGCATGGTCTGAATCTAGGCTGCGATGAGCCCCGGGATAGGGCTGCTGGCGTAGGCGTTCAGGTCGAGGCCCGACCTCTCACCTTGCTCGAATCTGAAAAATGCCGCGCGGGCAATCATCGCGGCGTTGTCCGTTGCAAGGCGAGGACTCGGCGTAATGACGGTGATACCCTCGGGTTCGAGTCTCGTTCGCATCGCCCTCGCAAGCGTGCGATTGCAGGCGACGCCCCCGCCCAGCACGACCCGCTGTCGGGAAAAGGCGTTGGCGGCGCGCCAGGTTTTCTCGACCAGGGTGTCGATGAGTGAATCCTGGAACGCGCGGGCGAGATCCGCCTTGTCGGCCTCGATGTCCTTTGACGCGCGCACGGCGTTGAGCACGGCGGTCTTGAGGCCACTGAACGAGAAGGCATAATAGTCGTCGTCCTTTGGCAGCGCGTTCTTTCGTACCATCGGGCGTGCGAAATTGAAGCGCTTTGGATTCCCATCGAGCGCGAGCTGCTCGACGTAGCGCCCGCCGGGGTAGGGAAGGCCGAGGAGCTTGGCGACCTTGTCGAATGCTTCGCCGGCCGCGTCGTCCCGGGTCACCCCCAGCAGCCGGTATTTACCCCAGGCCTCGACGTCCAGCAGTAGCGTGTGCCCGCCAGAGATCAACAGCGCTGTGAACGGAGGGACGGCATCGCGGTGCTCGAGCGCGGCCGCGAAGAGGTGTCCCTCCATGTGGTGAATTCCGAGCAACGGGATACCGCGCGAGAATGCGAGCGCCTTGCCGTAGCTGACTCCCACAAGGAGCGCGCCGACGAGTCCGGGAGTATTCGTGACGGCGACCGCGTCGAGATCATCGAGCCTGGTTCCCGCCTCTTCGAGCGCGCGCTCGACCACCGGGACGATGCTGGTGAGATGCGCGCGCGATGCGATCTCCGGGACGACTCCGCCAAACACGCGGTGGACGTCCTGCGACAGGATCACGAGAGATTTCTGGGTGACCTGGTCGCCCTGTCCCTCGAGAACGGCCGCGGACGTCTCGTCGCATGACGTCTCGATCCCCAGGATGCGCGTCACGATTATTCGGTGTGCTCAGTGAGGAGCCTGTCCACGAGCGCCCGCGCCTCGGGTGAATTCCAGTCGGTCGCGGACATCAGCTTCTTCCTGATCACGCCGTCCTTGCCGACGATGATCGTCTCCGGATAGCCGGTGATGTCGTACAGGTCAGTGATCTCGCCCTTCGGATCGTGCAGGATCTCGAATGTCAGGCCGTACTCTTTCGCGAACGCGCGGATTCCCGCCTCGGTACCAGGGTCGTCGATACTCACGGCCACGATTTTCAATCCCTTCGGCCCGTACGCCTTATGCAGCGCCTCGATGCTCGGCATTTCAACGCGGCAGGGCAGGCACCATGTCGCCCAGACATTGATCATCACCACCTGGCCGCGATAATCGGCGAGGCTCTTTTCCTTCGGTATGGAATCGAGGGTGAGCGCCTTGAAGTTCGGAGCCTTTGTTCCGAGCTCCACCGGGAACAACTCATGGCGGAGATATCGCGTCGCTCCGTAGGCGACCGCGCAAACGACGCCGAGGACGAGAGCGCCGATCGCCAGCTGCTTACGGCCCGTCATGCCTGTACCGTGCAGCGAGAGCGAAGCTCTGCGATCTCCGCCTTGGGATTCTTGGCGCCGAAGATGGCATTGCCCGCGACAAAGGTGTTGGCACCCGCCTCCCACACCGACTTGATGGTCTTGCGATCGATGCCGCCGTCCACTTCCAGAAATGCCGTGCTGCCATTCTCGGCCAGCATCTCACGCGCGCGGCGAACCTTGTCCACCGATCCCTTGATGAAGCTTTGCCCGCCGAAACCCGGATTTACGGTCATGACAAGCAGCAAATCGAGATCAGCGATGACCTCGCTCACGGCAGTGAGCGGCGTCGCCGGATTGACCACCGCGCCGGCGCGGCACCCGAGCTCGCGAATGCGATCGAGCTGGCGCTGCAGGTGCGGCGACACCTCGGTGTGAATCGACATTCCGTTCGCGCCCGCCGCGGCAAAGCTCTCGAAATAGTTCTCGGGCTGGACGACCATTAGATGCACGTCGATCGGAAGCTTCGTGAGCTTGCGCACTGACTCGATCACCTTGGCGCCGAAGGTGAGATTGGGAACGAAGCGGCCGTCCATGACATCGATGTGGATCCAGTCGGCGCCGCCCTCTTCGAGCATTGCGATCTCGTCGGCGAGCTTCGAAAGATCGGCGCTCAGGATCGATGGTGCGATGCGAACGCTCATTCCGGAGCGGGCAGTGGCAAAGGCGAAGGAGGTGGAGCGCTGGTGCCGGTATCGGTCCTGATCGAAGCCGACGGAGGGAAGTGCGAGACGGTGAGACTCACTGGCCCGCCGGCGGAAATAGTTGCCCCGGCGGCCGGCACCTGCCTGATCACAGTGTTCTCCGGCTGGAGAGAGCTCGTGTCACGCGAGACTCCCGCGATGCGGAGTCCGAGCTGCTCGACCATCGAGCGCGCTTCGCCGACGCTGCGCCCGTAGAGGTCGGGGACATTCACCGTCGCCGGTCCTTTGCTCAGCACGATGTCAACTGTTCCGGGGAGCTCGACTTTCGTCCCGGCCGGCGGCGATGTCGCGATCACGAGCCCGCGCGGCGCGTCCGAGAGCTGCTCGCTGACGTTCCCCATCACGAGCCCTGTGTTCTCGATCGAGATGCGGGCCTGTTGCTGCGACATGTTCGTCGTTACCGGCACCTCGGCGGATTTCTGGCCCGCGCTTATGGCGAGGACGACGTTGGTTCCGCGCTTCTGCCTGCTTCCAGCCGGCGGATCTTCCTGCAGCACGACGTTGGCGGGAATCGACTTGTGGAATCGCGATTCGCCCTGCTGCGCCGGGAATCCCTCCTTCTTGAGACTGGCCGACGCATCCTCGAATGTCTTCCCGACTACGTTCGGAAGAATTCCATCGTCGGGCAGCACCTCGGCCGGAAAAGCGAACAGGAACACCGCGGTATAGGCGATGAGGAATCCGCCGGCCGCAGCAATCAGATATGGGAACGCACGCCGAGGAAGCGCGCGCCAGTTCATCTAGCTGACCCTGCGCAAGCGCGCGGCGAACGCTCCGTCGGTCCCGTGACGATGCGGTAGTACGCGCAGCCGTCCACCGTCGAGCAGCTCCGGAGGTACGCTCCCTTCGGGTGGCGGCTCCAGAATCCAGTTCAGATTGTCCGAGAGGAAGGAATCCACCTGGGCGTCGTTCTCCTCGGGCTCGAGCGAGCACGTGCTGTAGATGAGAAGCCCATCGGGCTTCACCGTTTTTGCCGCGGCCCGAAGAATTAGTTTTTGGAGGGCGGACATCACGGCGATGTCCGATACCTTGATGCGCCAGCGCGCATCTGGATGCCGGCGGAAGGTGCCCGTTCCCGTGCACGGAACGTCGATCAGCACGGCATCGACCGGACGAATCGCCGGATTCCGCGCGTCACCGACGAAGGGAAAGAGATTCACGCTTTCCAGGCGACGCTGATTCGCGAGCAGGCGCTGGAGCCGGCCGAACGATTTGTCGCTTGCCACCACGGTGCCGGCGGTGCGAGAGAGCTCGAGCGCTTTCCCGCCTGGAGCCGCGCACAGGTCGGCAACAGTAGCACCGGTTGGAACCGCGGCGTATTCCGTCACGAGCGTGGCGGCCGGATCCTGCACAAAGAATAATCCCTTCTTGAATGCACCAAGTTCCGTGAAGGTCGTGCCGCCGGAGATCGCGATGCTGTCGCGCGCGTAGGGCGCGTCCGCGACGTGAACGCCCGCCGCTTCCATCATCGCCTCCAGCTGCTCGCGCACGATTCCGTACGGCCGGATCGCAATGGGTGCGTCGGCGTTGTTGAGCGTCAGCAACCGCTCGGTATCCTGCTCGCCCCACGCCTCGATCCAGCGCGCGATGAGCCAGCGAGGGTGCGAGTACTTGAGCGCCAGCGCATCAACCGTGTCCGAGGGGATGGCGGTGGTGAGCTGCTCTCGCTCGCGATCGGTGCGTCGCAGCACCGCGTTCACGAGCTTGCTGGCTCCGATTCCGTGCCTGCGCTTCGACAGCTCGACGGTCTGGGCAATCGCGGCGTACGCCGGCACGCTCCCCATGTTCAGGAGCTGATAGACGCCGAGCCTTAGCAGATCGATCACATCCGGATCGAGGCGCACGAGTCCACCGCGCACCCGATCGGAGAGAACCGTGTCGATGCTGGCGCGATTGCGCAGCATGCCGTAGACGAGCTCGCGCGTCCAGCGCCGGTCGCGCGCGTCGAGCGGACCGATGCG
>JBGPHO010000010.1:0-21260 GCA_041484425.1 Gemmatimonadaceae bacterium | reverse complement strand
GCGGTTTCTCGCCGACCGGCCAGTCGAGATGGAGGGCGGCAAGAGCTGGGTCGCCTTTCAGCCACTCGGCGTCGTGCTCGCGATCATGCCCTGGAATTTTCCTTTCTGGCAGGTTTTCCGCTTTGCGGCGCCGGCGCTCATGGCCGGCAACGTCGGCGTCCTCAAGCACGCATCGAATGTTCCACAGTGCGCCTTGGCTATCGAAGACATATTTCGCCGCGCCGGATTCGCCGATGGCGTCTTCCAGACTCTCCTCATCGGCTCCGACCTGGTCGAGGGAATCATCGCCGACCATCGCGTCGCCGCGGTCACACTCACCGGCAGCGAAGGAGCTGGCCGCTCCGTCGCCAGTGCCGCCGGCAGGAATCTCAAGAAGTCGGTCGTCGAGCTCGGTGGCAGTGATCCTTTCATCGTGATGCCGAGCGCCGATCTGGAAGACGCGGTTTCGACGGCAGTGACCGCCAGGATGATCAACAACGGCCAGTCGTGCATCGCCGCCAAGAGATTCATCATCCACGATAAGATCTACGATGAATTCCTGAAGATTTTCGTCGCCCGGGTTTCCGCCGTGCGGATTGGAGACCCGATGGATGAGAAGACAGAGCTCGGGCCTCAGGCGACCGCGGCGATCCGGGACCAGCTCGATCAGCAAGTGCAGGCATCCGTCGCCGCCGGAGCAAAACTCGCCACCGGCGGGAAGAAGCTCGATCGCGAGGGATACTTCTACGCTCCCACCGTTCTCACCGACATTCCACCCGACGCGCCTGCGGCGCTCGAAGAGTTGTTCGGCCCGGTTGCGTCGGTCTTCAAGGCGAAGGATCTCGCCGATGCAATCCGCATCGCCAACGGAACGACCTTCGGACTGGGAGCGTCAGCGTGGACCCGCGACGACGCCGAGCGGAATCAGCTCATCGCCGAGATCGACTCTGGGCTTCTTTTCATCAATGGCATGGTCGTTTCTGATGCGCGGCTGCCCTTTGGCGGCGTCAAGAATTCAGGTTTCGGCCGCGAGCTCGGCGAGTTCGGTATCCGCGAGTTCGTAAACATCAAAAGCATCCGCGTGATGGAGAATCAGAAAGCGAAGAAATCCGCGACGGAATGATCAGAGCTCCATCACCAGTTTCACATCGGGATCTATCTCCGTCGGTGCGGTACGTCGGGTAAGCCACGACACGACGAAGAACACCAGAAACGAAGACACCATCGCGACCGCCGACGCTGTCACGCCTGCGGGAAATGTGAAGACCTTCCAATAGGCCGCGGTTTCCAGCGCGAGCGTGACAACTAGCCCGGTTGCGATCGACGCCATCGCTCCCGCGCGAGTAGCGCCCTGCCAGTTCAGTCCGACAGCCAGCGCCGGTACCAGCGTCGAGGCAAATAAGCCCCATCCGAAAATTCCGAGAAATGCCACCATCGCCCCCGAACGCTGCGCGGTAATCGCAGCCGCAATAGCAATGAGGACCGTCACCGCCCTTCCCCATCCCAGCTCGTTCTTAACACGCCGGCCGAACGCAACCGGCAAATCGTGCGTGACCACCGCGGCGCCGATATTGATGAAAGAATTCGCCGCGCTCATGGTCGCGGCTGCGACTCCCGAGAACACCAGGGCGGCGAGAATTATCGGCGTGACGTTGAGCAGCAAAGCCGGCGTTGCCTGGTCGGGGCTCGTGAGTGGAGCCAGGCGGCCGTTCAGAACGAAAGCCTTCACGCCCACTCCCACGCTGAAATACAGAAGGAGCACCAGCACCAGGCCCAAGGTCTTGAGCAGCGGATACCATTTGAGCTGCAACGGATCGCGCAGCATGTAGTACTTGTGTACCGCCTGGGGCTGGCCAAGCGAGCCCATCGAAAAAACGAAAAAGAAGGAGAGCGCCGCAAGTGGAGTGAGCTTTCCCCACGGGCCAAGAAACGTCGGGTCGTGCGCGAGTATCATGCGTGAGATTTCGCCCAGCCCGCCCCCGAAATTGAGCACGAAAAGGAAAACGAGAACGGACGCGACCGCCATCAGCGTTCCCTGAAAGACATCGTTGTAAATGCCGGCGAGAATTCCTCCCGATGCGGAATAAGCGAGCGTCACACCCATTCCTATCCAGATTCCCCAGCCGAGACCTACTCCGAAGATCGCATTGATCACGACGCCCATCGCCAGAGCGTTCGTCGCCATGTACCCCACGATCCCGACCAGCATCGCGACGGCCGCGAGTCCCTGCGCGGCGCGCGAGCGATAGCGTGCGCCGATCGCGTCCGGAATCGTTATGAGAGCGCGAGCTTCACCGAGGAGTCGCATGCGTTTCGCCAGGACCCACGCGCCCATGACGTTCGTGACTGCGGCGGGAAGCACGATGTACATCGCGCCCAGACCAACGGCGTAGATGAACCCCGGGCCACCGATGAATGCAAAACCGGAAACGGACACCGACACCGATGCAACCGTGAGCGCGACGAGCCCGATTCCCTTTCCGGCGACGAAGAAATCTCTTGCCGTTCGTGTTCTCCGCGCCGCCCAGACGCTGATTCCGAGGACCACCGCGAAGTAGAGAATGCCGACAGCTACCACGGCGGGTCGAGCGGCGTTCGGCAGTGCAACCTGGAGGAGTGCGTTCACGCCTTCGGTTTGAATCATCCGCGGCGCTGGTCGTCCATCGGCTCTTGCGCACTGCTCTCAATGGCTGCCTGATACTCGCGACCCAGCGCACGCACGCGCTCGACATCTTCGGCGCTCAACGTCTGCGTCTCGAACGTCAGCGCATAGGCGATGGGCAGCACGACGATCGGGAGCAGTCCCACCCCGTAGATCACGATCGCGGCTCGCGCGGGCAATCCGAGCCAAAGCGTGCTGAGCGGACCCTCGGTGGCCGGCAGCGCCAGCGCCGCGCCAAAGCCGATCACCAATACCAGGGCGACGAAGGCGAACGGAATTTTGAGCGGCCCTATCCCGCGCCGTCCGCGCGCGGCGCCGAGAATCATGATTGCGGCGAGTGCAACGGGAATTCCCATAGCGAGTAGCCAGGGCGCCCACGCCGGCGTCCTACCCGCGCTGAGCGCGGCGGCATACCCCACCGCGATTGCGGCTAATCCGGTGAAAAGCGCGACGAGCGCAGCGCGCCTTGTGACGTCTTCCGAAGCGCGTGGTACTGATACGGGTGGCGCGGTCACTCGAGTCTCAGGTTAGAGGAGGGCCAGCAGGGCAAACGTAGCCAGCCAGTGCGATCCCATGTAATCGCCGGCAACATGTGGAAGGCTCGCGGCGAAATGTGTCTCTGCGGCCTCGAGCGCTACTCCCCGACGTGCATCGCTCGCGGGCCACGTCGCCGCGATAGAGCGCCAGCACCAGGCGCGGCTCAGATTCAACCCGTCGAGGTGAGCGATCTTTCCATCGCTGCGATCACTCACGATGGCGGGCGTGAACAACGTCGCCGGCTCTCGCACTGCTAGCCTGGGAAGAAAGCGGTCGAGCCAGCCGGGGAAATCAACCGCCTTCAGCACCCTGCGCATACACTCGGCCTCCATCAGGGCCGAGGACAGAAAGTCGTCCCCGCCAGGCTCCCACGCCTGGCAGTCCGAATCCTTCGAGTACCAGGCGCGCGCTTTTTTCACCAGAGCTTTCCGAAGAGTGTCGTTGCTCGCGACTTCCGCGTACTCCAGCGCCAGCGTAATGGCGAAGGCGCTGTTGAAATGCGTCCCTACGCGCGTCGGGTAAGTCGCCTTGGGAAGGAAATCGAGAAATCGCTGAGTGAACGCGTCAGCGAGCGGCGCGAGCGCGTCGCTCCAGCGCTTGCCCTTCTTGCCTGAATGTCTATTCAGCTCGGCCGACAGCATCAGCAGCCATGCCCAGCCATATGGCCGCTCGAACGTCGCGCGCAGCGGTTGGCCCAGATACTTGACTTCCGTTCTTACTTTCGCTGAAGTGACCTGAGCGTCGAATAGCGCTTCGATCTTTTCAGCCTCGCGCATCTCCGGAAACAGTCGCAGCAGAGTGGCGAGAAGCCAGTATCCGTGCACGCACGAATGCCAGTCGAAGCTGCCGAAGAAAACCGGATGCAGCTCGCTCGGCGTCTTGATGTCGGCGCGCCGGTTCAGCACATGATCGAGCTTGTTCGGGTATTCCTGTGTCACGTGAGACAGAGCGACCCGCGCAAGTGTCCCGGCGAGCGCCGGAGTGAGCGATGCGGAGGCGCGCATCAGCGGCGGAACACGAGAAAGTTCATGAGCAGAATGTTCGCGCCCAGCAGTATGATCGCAGTCGGAATCTGGACCTTGATCACCGCATTCTCATCCGGGAGCTCGAGCAGAGCGGTAGGGACGATGTTGAAGTTCGCCGCCATCGGTGTCATCAACGTGCCGCAGAATCCGGAGAGCATCCCGATCGCAGCCATAACGGTGGGGTCCCCGCCGAACTTCTGCACGATGAGCGGCAGTCCGATCCCCGCGGTCATCACTGGAAAGGCGGCGAACGCGTTGCCCATGATCATCGTGAACACGGCCATGCCGACGGCGTAAGTCGTCACGACGACGAACGGGTTGTCGAGGGGGATCCAGCGCTGCGCCAGGCCGGCCACGACATTGCCGACGCCCGCAATCGCGAACAGCGCTCCGAGTGCCGCGAGCATTTGAGGGAGCACAGCGGCCCAGCCGACCGCGTCGAGCAATCGACGCGCTTCCCTGATCGGCGCGAGCAGCGGTGGCCTGAGCATGATCATCCCCGTCGCGAGCGCCACGAGAGTGGCGATCGCCAGCGCGATCACCGTCACCTGCTTGACATCCACTAACGGCACACCGCCGACAGTAATTCTCTTGAACAACACCGTGCCTAATACCGTGATCAGCGGAATCGCGAGCGCCGGAACGAAGAGTCTGTTTCCCCAGAGCCGAGCGCTGGCCTCACGTTCCTCGCGCGTAGCGCCTTCCAGCTTGCCCTGTCCGAGGCCGCGGATGCTCGCGACGAGCACCATCGCGATGACGAGAAAGCCATTCGCGAGGTCGGGCAGATGCGAGCCCGCGAGGAAAGTGATCGCGTAGATTCCCCAGAAGGCCGTGTTGTTCAAGCGTCTCGGGTTGCTCCGGTCGCGCCAGTTGACGATGGCGACGCCAGCCATCATGAGGCCGCTGAGCCAGTAGATGTGCTCAAGAGTTATCACGCGTGCTCTTTGTTTTTTGCCAGCTCCGCGCGCAGCTGCCGGTCGAGCAGCAAGAGTCGTGTGCAGTGAATCACGAACGCACAGATCGCGGTTGGAATCGCCCAGATCGCCAATTGCGTCGGCTCGACATGGATTCCGTTCTGATCGAGAAAGCCTCTGATTAGCAGAATCGACCCGATCGCTATGAAGATGTCCTCACCGAAGAAGAGAGCGATGTTGTCGACGGCAGCGGCGTGCGCGCGGATCTTGTATCGCACCGCCTGCGGCAGCTCGCCGTACTCGTTCTCCGCAGCCCCCTCCGCCATTGGTGCAATGAGGGGCCGCACCATTTGCGGGTGTCCACCGAGTGAAGTGAGACCAAGCGCGGCTGTGATCTGACGGATGGCGAAATAGGCGAGCAGCACGCGCGAAGCCGTCGCGGCGCGAAGTCCGGCGACGACGGCGCGCGCCCGCTCCTTGAGCCCCGCGTGCTCCAGCAGGCCGATTACGGGGAGAACGAGCCACACGATCGCCACGTACCGGCTCGTTATGAACGCCTTTCCAAACGCTCCTACTACTTCGAGCGGAGCGAGGCCGCCGGCAATGCCGGTCGCGAGCCCCGCGATAGTCACGACGAGGAGCGGATTTATCCGGAGGACAAATCCGACGACGACGATGACGATCCCGATGAGGCTGAACATGGAGACGACTGTGAGGAGTGGCAGCCTGACGTCATTTCTAGCCGATCCGACGAGGTCGAAAGTTCGGAGTCGGGTGCCGGTCCTACAAGAGTCGCACGCTCAAATTCAGGATGGGTGCCAAGGTCCCTGTCATTTTGCGCCTGCCCCAACCGGTGGCGGCTTGCGCTGCGGATTCCACGAGTGCCGCTCGAATCGCGCGTCCCGCAACCACGCGTAAAGCGCGTCGTAGACGATGAATCCGTGCCGGAGCTGTTCGTGATCGTCGTCGAACAGGCGCGAGAGTCCCAGCGATACCGCCAGCAGTCCGGCGCACTGCGGTGCTGCGTCGAGCCGATCGGTGTCGGCGCCGCGAACGATTCGCGCCAGTTCCGTGAGCGACGGATCCTGGAGCTGGTACTTGGTCAGGAACGCATCGAAGCTGCAGAGTGGGCCTTCGTGAGAGAGCTCCACTCCTTCGATGTCGTAAGGCACGGCGCCTGACTCTCGTGCAACCTTCGCCACCTCTGCAGGCGGAACGAAAAGAAATTCCGCTTCAGTATCAATGAACCTCGCGATGAGCCAGGGACAGGCAATGCGATCGATCTTTGGCCGCTCACGGGTAACCCACTTCATGGTATCCTCCTCTTTTTCGGAATTCTGCCGCGCGCCGGGCGTGACTCGTCACGCGCGCTGCTTGCGAAAGAACTCGTACAGATCGTCCAGCAACGCCGAGCCACGGTCGAGGCGTTTGCGATCATCCTCCTGCGCCTGCACGATGCCGCGAATGAGCGCCGCCGTTCCGGCGGTCTCCGGCCGATTGAACCTGTCGTCCTTGCAGTCGATGTCGTGGATGATTTCGCCGATTGCTCTCAACCCACGTTCGCGCAAGCCGAATCGCCGCAGCAGCGTTTGAAACGTGCAGTCTTCTCCGACGTGGGTGTACTCCGCTTCGAACATGTCGAAGCGGAGCTCGCCGGCCTCTGGCCGGTAGCCCCGAGCCGGAACGAACTTGAACCGGGCATCGTCATCGATGAAGCGCCGAATCAGCCAGGCGCTCGCAATGCGGTCGACGTTCACGCCCTGGCGCGTGACCCAGGTCCTGCCCGGCTGCACCTTGTCGGCGGCGACTCGACGAGACGACTCGTCCCCGCCCGCATCGTGACGCTCGGTCTCCATCATTGCATCCAGCTCCTCGTCGGAAATGCCCTCGACAAACTCGGCCTCCGCGATGATGGCGGTCCCGCCGTCGGCCTCGATCTCCCGGCGGAGCCACTCGAAATCCTCCCGCGCTTCATCACCGCTGGGCAGGGCGTAAACGGTCTTTTTGACGGCGACCGCGCCCAGCCGCCGCAGCCGCCGCCGGATTTTCACCCGGATGTAATCGGGCTTGGGTGGAAGCTGATGAATGAGAAGGAGCCATCGCCGCCGGCCACCCGCCTCTTGCGCTGACGCTTCTGCCGAATCATTCATTGATTCAAGTGTATCATCGGCCCGAAAAGGTGTCAACTCCATTCCGAGGTGGCCAGTGCGAGTTCTCGAGCGCAGCGACGTCGCCCACCTGCTCGACATGAAATCCTGCATTGGCGCGGTCGAGGAAGCCTTCCGAGCGCGCGGCGAAGGCCGGCGTGCATCGAGTGGAGTGCTCGGACTCGAGCTCGATGGCGGGACCCTTCACGCGAAGCTCGGAGCTCTGAGCGTGACCCGTCTGTATGCGGTGGCAAAGATCAACGCGAACTTTCCAGATAATCCCGCCCGCCACGACCTTCCAACCATTCAGGGCGTGCTCGTGTTGTTCGACGCATCCCGCGGCACTCCCCTCGCCTGCATGGACTCGGCGCTGATCACCGCGAGTAGGACGGCGGCCGCTACGGCGGTGGCGGCCAGCTACCTGGCAGTTCGCCACGCGTCGACGGCGACTTTCATTGGATGCGGTGTCCAGGCTCGCGCGCACATTGAGGCGCTCCGCCACGTGCGAAGTCTCCACCGTCTGATCGCATTCGACACGAACCCCGCCGCGGCCGAGCGATTCGCCGCCGACGCCCGCGCCCGCTTCGATATCGTGACAGCGGTTGCGACTGACATCCGTCAGGCGGCGAGCGCGAGCCAGATCGTCATAACGTCGACGCCGTCACGCCGGGCGCTGCTCAACCTGGGGGACGTATCCGTCGGGACATTCGTCGCCGCGGTTGGGGCGGACAATGAGGGAAAGCAGGAGATCTCTGCCGATCTCCTGCGCGACGCCGTCGTCGTGGTCGACGACCTCGACCAATGCTCGAACATCGGAGATCTGCACCACGCGCTGGCCGTTGGTCCGATGCAACCAGGACACGTCCGCGGCTCACTTGATCAGATCGTCACCGGCCTCGCGCCAGGACGGCTGAGCGACGACGAGATAATTGTTTTCGATAGCACTGGAGTGGCGATCGAAGACGTCGCGGCGGCAGCGCTGGTTTATGAGCGGGCCGAGAAAACGGGAGCTGGATTCGTCATCGCATGAAGATTCCGGCGACCTTCCTGTCTACCGCCCTATCCAGTAGTTCACCTTGACCTGAAACACGTTTGTGGGCCGGTCGCGGAAGATCGCGGTCCTCTGCGCCGCGAAATCGAAGTTGCCGTTTGGATCGTTGCCGGTCCGGCTCTGCGTCCACACAAAGAACACCGTTGAGCCCGGTCGATACTCCCACCGCACCACGGCGTTGCCGATCAGTGAACGAAAGGTGAAGTCAGGGTCGCCGAACGAGAAGGAGGGCGCCGGTCCCGCACCGTCCGGATCCACCGTGTACGTAGCACCGCCCGACGCGGTCGCCGGGGTACGAGTGATCGTGCCGATGTCCTGCCCGTAGATCACCTTGTGGATGGTGCGCGGAGCTGCAAACTCGCGGAACGACGAGTAAGCCCCGGTCGCGATGAATGGCTGCGCGAAGAGCTGCAACGTAAGATTCGGATTGAATGTCCAGTTAACCCTCGTGTCGAGAGAGAGCGTCCGCGTCTTGATGAACGCAAAGACGTAACGATTTCCGAAGAAGGCCGTTGCGGTGGGGTCCGTAACCGTCGTCACGTATTGGGCGGCGTCTTCATCCGCGATGAAGCTCGGTGTAAGGCTGACGAAGACATTCGCCGCCGGCTTGAGGGCAACACCAGGCTGAAGTATGAGTGTGTGGGTGTCCGATCCGATTCCCTTTGCGATCTGCACGCTGAAATCGAACACTGCGCGCTGCCTTGCATCGGTGGAGATTTCAACCTGCTCGAAATTGTAACCAGTTCGCATTACGACCGGTCCGCCGCGCGTCAGTCGATCATCGAGCACCGTGGGGTGATGAATGACGAAAGTGCGCAGATTCCAGTAGTTCAGGAACTGCGTGCCGAAATAGACTTGCGACTGGAGATCGGTCTTGTCGCCGTCATAATTGAACTGCTGCTGGCCGCCACCAAGGATCACGGCATTGCGATACCAGCGTCCCGGAGTCTGCCACTGACGACCCACGTTCGCATTCATCCACTTGTAGTCGGCGCGACCCAGGAATGACAGGTCGTTCACCTCGAAGCCGGGGCTACGCCAGTTCTGCGCTGTCTCCCAGAACCAGTTGCCGCCGCCCTTTCCTACTCGCGTGTAGAAGCCATAGCCTTGAAGTGATGTGGCGTTGGGATCGTACTTGGCATTGAAGATTCCGTCGCTAGTTACGCGACGGTCGGGACGCTGGAAGTAATGCGCGCTGGACAGCTCAGTCTGATCGATGACGGACGACGTTCCACCGACGTTCGAGGTAAGTATCGAGCCAATCCATGAATACTGGCGCTGGTGCCACGAATGATTGAAGTCGATTCCGCCCGCCTCGGCTCGGCGGCGAAGCCTGTCGGCGACCACGGTGTCGTCGAGCTGTCGAAGCGTTGACGTGAAGGCTCCGCCGATCGTCGTAGCTCCCTGATTCAGATCTTTCTTGATCCGCCCGACGAAATAGTTGCTGAG
The DNA here is from genome assembly GCA_041484425.1 of Gemmatimonadaceae bacterium. Classification (GTDB taxonomy): domain Bacteria; phylum Gemmatimonadota; class Gemmatimonadetes; order Gemmatimonadales; family Gemmatimonadaceae; genus UBA4720. Next base: position 11,496 of record JBGPHO010000010.1, on the reverse strand, counting down.
CGGCTCGACTTCCTGCGTCTGCTGCGATGCGCCACCGGCCGGTATGTACCGCGCTGTCTCTCGATTCGTCAGCGCATCGAGAATCCCCAGCGTGAATCCACCTTTTGTACGCCCGGTGATCTTCGCGGCCCCGAGAATCGTCGTGTTGTCAGGCACAGCGGCGAAATCCGCGATGTTGCCCACATACGGATTGAGCTGTGGTGGACGTCCGATGCGACGAGAGTAGAAGATGTCGAGGCTCGATGTATTGCTGCAGAAATTGCAGCTGAAGTTGCCAAAATCGAACGCGCTGCTCCCAGCTACAAAAAACGGCCGCTTCTCCGAGTAGAAGGTCTCGTACGCCGACAGGTTGATCGTCGCGGGATCCACTTCCACTTGTCCGAAATCCGGATTGACCGTCGCATCCAGAGCAAGGCTCGACGTCAGCAGGTATTTCATGTCGGCACCTGCGCTCACGCTCCTGTAGCTACTGTTGTGATAGGGATCGCCGGGTTGCGCGAACTTGTATTGCTGGCGCGATTCAACATACGGAAGGATCTCGAGCTGATGGGGCTGTGACTCCAGCACGAGTCCGGTTAGCGATCCGAAATACATCGCCCCTCCTGACTCGCTCTTCCGCCGGAATGACCACATGTCCTGTTCATTGAGCCGATCTGTGTAGCGCCAGATCTGCATTCCCCACGCTTGCAGACTGTCGCGCGAGAAACGAAGCTGCGAGTACGGAATTCGGAGCTCGGCCGTCCATCCGAGCGAATCGACCTGCGTAGCTGCTTGCCAGATGGGATCCCACGACGGATCACCGTTGAACTGGTCGCCGCGAACCCCCACTGGGTTGATCTCGAACCACGCCTCGTCGATGTGGTTGTGGTACGGGTCGAGGATGACGATAAGCTTATCGGTTGTCAGGGAGTTGAACGAGCCGTTGTTGCCATTCGAATCGAGGAGCTGATCCCGCCTTGCCAGCGGAGCCCGGATACCGCGGGCACCCAGCGAGTCGTACATTCGCGCTCCGATATAGAGCGCGCGCTCGCCGTATAGCACTCGCACCTCGGTGCGCTGGCTCGCCTGCGCGCCTTCCTGCGGCTGCTGCTGTCGGAAGTCAGTAATCGGAGTAGCCTTGGCCCACGCGCTTTCATCGAGCCTGCCGTCGATGGTGATCGTTCCTGTCACCGACGCCGCGGCCGCGTTTGGTAGCGGCGCCGAGGTGGCCGGAACAGTTTGCGCGCCAAGTCCTGCGCTGCACGTGCAAAAAATGAACGAAGCCGCACCGATCACGCGGATAATGTTCAGGCGCTGAACGGGAGCCAGGCCGGCTTCACAGTTCGAGCCGGACCAGCTGAAGTGGGATTTTGACATCAAGGGCCGCTAGGGACGGTGGTAGCCAATTGGACAACTATCCCTACGACATGGTTGGGATTCTGTTTCGCTGCGGCGGGTGACTTTCATGGGCCGGTAAGCGCATCTTATCATGATGGGAGGCATGGCACTCGTCCCGGTAGCCCCGCAATGGCGTTCACCCTCGAGATGAAAGACACGGTACCCGACGATCAGCCCTCGCTGGACGCTCTCGAGGCTGCGGCGGTTCTCATCTATCAATCGATGCCGCCGACCCCGCAGTACCGGTGGCCGCTTCTGGAAGCGCGTGTCGGCACGACGGTCTGGGTAAAGCACGAGAATCATACGCCAACCGGTGCGTTCAAGGTGCGTGGCGGTCTCGTATATCTCGACGAGCTCTGTCGCAGCGGCGCCAGCCCCGAAGGAGTGATCTCCGCGACGCGGGGGAATCACGGCCAGTCCGTGGGATTCGCCGCTCGCCAGTACGGAATCCCCGCTGCGGTTGTCGTCCCGTTCGGGAACAGCGTCGAGAAAAATGCCGCGATGCGATCCCTCGGCGTAGAAGTCATCGAGCAGGGCCATGATTTTCAGGCCGCCGCCGAGGCCGCCGATGAGATTGCGATCGACCGCGGATGGCACAGGTTCCCATCGTTTCATCCCTTGCTGGTGCGCGGGGTAGGGACTTATGCGGTGGAGCTATTTCGCGCTGTTCCGGAGCTCGACACCGTTTACGTCCCGGTCGGAATGGGTAGCGGTTTATGCGGAGTCATCGCGGCCCGAGATGGCCTCGGGCTTGGCACCCGGGTAGTAGCCGTCGTCTCCGAGCGCGCTCCTGCATTCGCGCTGTCCTACGAGCAGGGTCGCATTGTTTCTCACGACGCAACTACCCGCATTGCCGATGGCATGGCGTGCCGGACGCCGGTGGAAGCGGCGCTCGCCATCGCGAGACGTGGCGCTGAGCGCGTCGTCCGGGTGAGCGACGATGAAGTAGAATCGGCGATGAGGGCGTTGTTTACGGACACCCATAACACCGCCGAGGGCGGCGGTGCAGCCGCGCTCGCCGCACTGGTTCAGGAAAAAGAGAGAATGCGCGGTCGCAAAGTGGCGGTGGTCCTGTCGGGTGGCAACGTCGACTCGAATCTTTTTGCCTCCGTATTGAAGGCTGCGGATTAACGCTGAGATCTACCATGACACAAAGGCGTGCCCGAGGTAGTTCACCTCACACCTCGTACCTAGCACCTCGTACCTCGCACCTCCAACCTCGCTCTTCTCGCAGTTGTAGTTAACCCGTTGCCTACTCCACCACCGAGAACATCCCATTCGTCGCATCTATCCTGATCTTCCCGAATTGCGCGATGTCGCTCCCCAATATGCCATCGCAATTGATGAGACCCGAAGAATCCGGACCGTAGACGATTACACTTTCCAGTCGCAGTAGTCTTCCCGCCACATCCAGTGTCAGGCCAGGGACGACTCGGTTCGCCCGTCCACCCGTTTTGGCAATGCCGAACACACTGGCGTCGGAAGGCCTTGTCCCTACTCCCACCTTCTCCAGTATCGAAGCGTTCAGGAAGCTGGCCTGCGCGCCGGTGTCGAGCGTGAAACGGAGCGTTACACCGCGTTTCGCCCGAACTTGAACGAGTGGCTTACCCACCCACGCCAGATTTTGAAGCGCTGTTCCAGTTGTTCCCAGGCGCCCAGGCCGTCTGAATGTGACGTGCCCGCTCTGAAAATCCATTACGATGTCGAACTGTCGGATGACGTCCCAGCCAATGATGCCATCGACACGCACGCCTGCCCTCATCACGCCTTCGGCGGTGGCTTTGAGTCGCATGAGAGAGGCGTCCATTACTATGGCGGGAGTGTTGGCCAAGGCGATCGGTCCGATTTCCATTCTCTTTACAACCGCTGGCCTGACTGGAACGGCGCCCTCCCATGTTCGGACCATCAAGGTGTCGGGGGAGAGTATCGGAACGCTGGCGTCGGACGCAACGTCTGAGCTCAGCACCGTCATGCTCGACCCCGTATCGAGCCAGAACTCGTACTCCTTTCCGTTTATTCGAACTAGAACCGCCGGAGTCCCGACGGCGGTTATCCTCATCGGAAGTGTGACTGGCTTTTCCGGAGACGCTGTCACTTGCGGGTCCACGCTCGCGAACGCTTTGCCCCACCTTTCCAGGTCGGATGTGTTCTGCCGGTCCTGGGGTCCGAGGCTCGAGCTGATGGGAAGGTCTCTGAGGTTCGACCACTTGTGCTCGTAAAGGAGTGTGGTGGCGAGCATCATTTGAGACGCGACGGCTACGTTGATATCGACCGCCTGCCTGCTCATCGCGATGAAAGTGCTCTCAGCCTTCTCTTGATCTCCGGCCGCCAACAGAGCGATGCCTTCCGCAAAGCCTATCTCCGGCTCACTCCGGGCTGTGCTACGCAACGCGGTTAGGTCGAGTTCAGCCACAGCCGTCCAGTAATCTTCCGAAAAACTGGCGAGTGGGGACGGCGGCTTTTCGGCTGAGAACGATGATGGACCGGGTGACGCCGGAGTGGGCGGCGGGGCGAAATAATCCTCTTGACGTCCGCTATCTCGAACTACGAGCTTCGCATCGCTGGGCGCTTCGGAAAAAACGCGCGCGGTTTCCAGGCAGCCTGTTAGCAGTCCTACAAAGCCTGCGACGGTGCAGGCGCGAGCCTGCATGTGGTGGAACCGAATCCAGCATCCGGATCCGATGGCGCCAACTGAGATCTGATCCATATACGGCCCTCTCCGGAAGGAGTCGGAGTCCGTGGTGGTGGGCCGTAGCTGCTATCTCCGATGAAAGGGTTTGATGCTCGATAAGTGAAAAAGGTTTGCCCGCCTGGTTCAGCGCTTTTGTTCTTTGGCTGGGGCTATTGAAAAATCGGCCGGAGTTGGCAGATTCTGCGCACGTTCCCCCGCTCGCGGAGAGGTCCGGCTATGCAAACCGACCGACGCATCCACTCCATCGACGTCGCGCGAGGCGTCGCAATGGTCTTGATGGCCATTGATCACGTGCGCGTCTACGCCGGGGTGCCTCCGGGTGGGCCGAGGCCCGGTGTCTTCTTCACCCGCTGGATCACCAACTTCGTCGCGCCGGCATTTGCCTTCTTCGCCGGTACCTCCGCTTACCTGCTCGGCCGCCGGATGGGCGATCGCAGAGCGCTGTCTCGGTACCTCGTGTCTCGCGGACTGATACTGGTGCTGCTCGAGCTCACAGTTATTCGCGTGGCCTGGACCTTCAATTTTGACTTCGGCCAGTACCTCCTGGCCGGTGTCATCTGGATGCTCGGCTGGTGCATGGTACTGCTCGCCGTGCTCATCTGGCTGCCGATGCTTGCCATTGGAGCATTTGGCGTAGCGGTGATCGTCCTTCACAACCTGATGGACTTTGTGTCACCGGCGACACTCAACGCGCTTCAGCAAAGCTCTCTGAGCTGGCTCTGGCAGATTCTCTATTTCGGCGGGCCGATACAACTCGGACAGAACGGGCCGACGCTAATGGTCCTCTACTCCATCGTCCCGTGGATTGGCGTAATGGCCGCCGGTTATGCGTTCGGCGCAGTGATGACTCTCGAGGGCGGCCAACGCGACAGGATTTGCGTAGCACTCGGCGCGTTGGCAATCGTCCTCTTCCTCGTGCTCCGAGGAATCGACGTTTACGGCGATCCCCGCCACTGGCACCTCACCGCGCCTACCCCGATGCCTGGCGTGTTTCGGTTCATCAACACGAGCAAGTATCCGGCATCTCTCCAGTTTCTTCTGATGACGCTCGGGCCGACGATTCTCCTGTTGCCACTAGCTGAAAAAGCGCGCGGCAAGATCGGAGAGATCTTTGCGACCTTCGGCCGAGTGCCGATGTTCTATTATCTGTTACATATTCCGACGATCCACTTGGCGGCGGTGATCCTCTCACTCATGCGCGAAGGAAGGGTGGATCCGTGGCTCTTCGCGAATCACCCGATGATGAATCCGCCGCCGCCCGAGGGGTACACATGGAGGCTCGCCCTATTATACGCGGTGTTCTTCGTCGTGGTTGCGGTGCTCTATGTGCCGTGCCGCTGGTATGCGCGAAGAAAGGCGACAAACCCGGCGCCGTGGATGCGCTACATCTGAGCCCTTCGGAGAGGCGCCGGTCAGAATCGAACTGACGAATAGCAGATTTGCAGTCTGCCGCCTTACCACTTGGCCACGGCGCCGTACCACAAAGCTATCGGGTCCAGAGCCCCCAGAGCAATCTGGCAGCGAAGATGCCGAGCGCTAATCCTGCACCGAGAATAAGAACGAGTACGATGACTGCGATCGCCATGAGCCCGAGCACATTGCGTCGCTTGGGTGGAGCACTCCCGGTCGCGTCTAGATGACGCTGCATCAGCGCCACGTTCATCGTGTTCGACTTCCACGCCGCGTCGAACAGATCTCCGACGCCAGGAACGGCGCCGAGCAGCGTATCGATGCCGACATTCATCAGCATTCTGGCGAGTGTGAAGGCCGGTACCTCCGCGCGCACTGCTTCCAGAATGATGTAACCTGATAGCACCGCGCCAATCAGATCCCCGATTCCAGGAATCAGTCCGACGATCGGATCAAATCCGATCTTCCAGGGAGTGCCTGGAATCGAAATGGAGTCGTCGAGCAGCTTTGCCAATACCTGCACCCGTCTGGTCCGGCTCGCGAGGTCATCAGCGAGAATGCCCTGCCTCGATGGAACTACGAGCCGTGGGTTCGTCCTGCTCACCGCGATACCTTCGCTTCGAGCGCCGACATTCGCGTCGGACCCGGATAGAGCGTGTCGCCCTTGATGGCGCCCCACAGAATGCGATTGAAGAGATCGTCGGGCGACGTGTCTTCCTTTTCCAGCGTCAGCTTCTTCGATGCTTCCGCCAGCGCGCCGCGCGGCGGGTTCTTCTCGTCGAGAGGCACGCTCGGCGTCAACAATGTGTACGGAGTCAGATCGGGCTTCGTTTCCCAGATCTCACGCAGCGGCCGGCCATAGTGATCGAACTGGGACATCCTGCCGAGTCCCAGGATATCCTCGATCGTCGCCACGACATCGGTCGTGTTGGCGAACCGATGAAAAATTTTTCCGCGGTTGTATGCGGAGATCACGAGTAGCGGTGAGCGGTGCGAATCGACGTGATCGGGGCCGTCCTGCGCGTCGTCCTCGAGCACGAAGACGACGGTGCTCTTCCAGAACGGACTCTTCGACAAAGCTTCGATGATCCGACCCAGCGCCAGGTCGTTGTCCGCCATGTAGGCCCGCGGTGTTGGGCTGCCGGCACGCGCACCCGAAGTGTGATCGTTCGGCAATGTCATTATCTCGAACGCCGGCAATTTCCCCGATCGCACGAATTCCTGAAACTCCTTGAGCCAAACGTCGGCGCGTGTCTGATCGGGAATGTCCAGGTTCCATCCCGAATACTCGGTGTTGGTGTGGCCGATCAAAGCCCGTTTTGTTGCGGTGGTGGACACGCGCGTGTTCGCCCCAGGAGGTTCATCCGCTTCGTTGACGAACGCGCCGTAATTCCTGTACGTAATTCCCGCACGATCGGCGAGATTCCACAGGTACCCGCTGGATGGCTCCGACACATCGTCATCCGGCAGCGCGCCACGATTGAGCCCCTGATAATCGTAGCTCCGTCCCCGTCCCGAATAATTGCTGGCTATCGTCTTCTCGGCGTAATCGGTCACGTAGGCAGCCGTCGACCAGTTATGCCCGTCCGGACTCACCTCGGCATTCACAAAAAACCTGTCGAAGATCCCGAACCGCTCCGCGAGAGCATGATGGTTGGGCGATACGCTGCGCGGAAAGAAAACGAGCGACGGATCTCCGTCCGCCTGTTTGAGATCGCCGAAAACCTGATCGTAGGTCCGGTTCTCCTTGATGATGTAGATCACGTGCTCGAACGGTGGATAGTTCTTCGCCCGCTGCGCGGAATTCCATCCGTTTGCGGAAGCAACGCGATTCGAGAATCCGTCGAGCTCTGCCCCGCTTGTCCTGACCACTGGAAGGATCGTCAGCGTCCCATTGATCTGCCCGAGCGTGTAGTCCGGACTATGAGGAGGCATTGGCTGACCTGGCTGCCAATGTCCGACGTTGGGCGCGGTGCCACGCCCCTTCCCATTGAGGACGATGATATCGCTTCCGTGCGCCAAGACCGCCGACGGATACCAGCCCACTGGAATTCTTCCCGCCAGCGCGTCGCTGCCGGTTGCTCCTGATACTCCGGATGTCGATGCCGATAGATCGAATACCGCGACGGCATTGTTATCGGCCTCTGCTACGAATAGTCTCGCGCCGTCAGGAGAAAGCGCCATCGCGTTGGGTGTGCTGCCCTCGCCCGTCGCCGCCGGCGAAGCATCGCTGAGCGTGGCGACGACGCGCTGACTGCGGGTGTCGATGACGCTCACCCTGTCCGTGCTTCCCGATGCTGCAAACAGTCGCGACCCGTCGGTGCTGAGCAACAACGCTGATGGATGCCTTGCCACTCGGATGCGCGTTCCCTCTCCCAGCATTCCGTTTGTCCGCGCTGGAAACGCCGACACCGTCCACCCGTCCCAGGCGGAGACGTACACTGTTCCGTCGGGCCCGGCGACGACTCCATAGGGATACCGCTCGGTCGCGAGCCTCTGCACGACGCGATGCGCGGCGAGGTCCACCACCGCCAGTGAATCACCGAGATTCTCAGCCGCGTAAAGCGTCTGCCCATCGCGCGAGATCGCGATGCCGGCGGGATAGCGCGTCCCGCTTTTCCCTTTCTGCTTCACCGCCAGCGCGATGGAATCCGCGAGTGTCGCCTGTCCGCCCTGCCAGTCGAACCTGTAGATGACATCCTGGTCCCCGCCCGATACGTACAACGATTTTCCATCCGGGCTGAACGCGATGCCGAGAAAGACCGCAGGAAGGGGTATTTTCTGGAGCACTCGCCCGGACGCCCTGTCGACGACCTGGATGCCCTGCTCTCTCCACCCGTTGAGCAATACGATTACGCGATTCTTTTCGGGCGAAAGCGTCATCGCCAGTGGCATCGAGCCCAGATCGTACGAGACTCCAGCAGGATCGAGTCGAGCCCCCGTCGGAAGACGACGTGCTCCTGACGGATCCTGTGCCGAGATGGCCGCTTCAACTTGTGGAGATGGTGAGCCGCACGCGGCCGCAATGATCGTGAGCGCGAATAGACGTGTGAGTGTCGGGTTCATCCGGGATAAGATGGCATTGACACCCGATTCTGCCAGTCTGATACTCCGCCAATGCGTACCACCCTGGTAAAGCCTCGGATCGTCCCCGCGACGAAAAAAGACATCCCGCTCATTCGCGAGCTCATTCTGGAGCTCGCCGAGTACGAACGAGCGCTTCCGGGCGAGGCGCCGGTTACAGAAAAGGATCTGGCCAGGACCTTGTTCGGAAAGCAGCCGGCGGCCGAGGTATTGATCGCCTACCTCGGGGACGAGCCCGCTGGTTTCGCCCTCTTCTTCCACAACTATTCGACCTGGCTCGGTAAGCGCGGAATCTTTCTGGAAGACCTCTTCGTCCGACCTTCCGCGCGGAAGCACGGCATTGGCTTTGCCCTGTTGCGCGAGCTCGCGCGCATCGCACTGGAGCGCGATTGCGGCCGTATGGACTGGTCGGTGCTCAACTGGAACGAGTTGGCGATCTCATTTTACAAACGGATCGGCGCGAAACCCATGGACGACTGGACGACATTCCGGCTCACCGGCGACGCGCTCGCCTACGTAGCCGGCGCGGAGAAATGATCTACGGTCGTAGACCACGCCAGTTGCTCGTCGTCTGGGGCATGTCGTTGGGGGCGATTGCCCTGATCTACTGGCTCGAGTACAGCGCGCCCGCGCTGCACGAGCTCCTGATGCCGTTCTATTGGATCATTCTCGCGGTGGCGTTCTATCTCACCTGGCGGTGGCTTCGCGCCCGGTCGCGCAAGGATCGCAGAGGCCAGGATCGCAGGCACGTCGACCGCCGCGATCAGAACGACACTACTTCGTCCTGAGTATCGATAGAGAGAAGCCGGCCGGCACCAGCGCGCCGCGCGCGGTAATGTGGCCGCCTCCAATCGCGCTCCCCGCTACGCCAAAACGCAGATACGCGGCCGAGCCGTCGCCAATGCCCACCGATGTGATGTTGGTCGTATCGAGCTGCTGCGTGGAGAGCGCCCACATGCCTTCGTTCACAGCTGAAACCATCGAACGGATGTTCCAGCTCGGATGCATGTGCACTGGCTGGATTCCCGGAATGAAATCGTCGGCATAGTTGGCAACGCTCCAATCGCGAACCCAGGCGCTTATATCGGGGGTTATGGCGCCCGTGAGGTTCAGCAGTCCGCGGATCCCCGGTGGTGGATTGGCGAGTTGGAACCACATCTGGCTTTCCGTCCCGCCGCGGCGGTCGGCGGCGTAACGCAGGAAAGACCATATCGCGCCCCGCGTTGTGATGTTGGCGTTGTTCGCATAGGGAGAATTGGTCAGCGGATTGGTCAGGAACTCGCGAAAACGCCGAAAATTCGCGGCGCCAAAGTTGTCGAACGCCGCCTGGGTTTGCTGCGAGGATTGAATCGCCTGGTAGGCGATGTTCTGTCCGGGCGCGAGTCCGCTCGCTCGGTAGAATGTCAGTTCCTCCGCTTCGTGTGCGAGACCCTCGTCGAGAAAGGTGTCTTCGAACGTGCTCGAGATGTTGACGTAAAGATGCCGCGACGCATTGATCAGGTGCTGAAACTCGTGCGCGAGGGTCCCGACTGTCACCGTCCGCACGAAATCGGCGGTACGCACGTTCTGATTGACGATTCCGGCTGGGTCGGGGACCAGGAGGTAGAACATTTCCGCGTGGTTGCTCGACGCGCAGCCCTGCACGGAGCCGGCACTGGAGGTCGGAAAGAGATCCCGGCTGAAAAAGAATCCCCCTACGTAGAAATTCTGGTTCGGAGGCGTGAGCTCGTTGACAGCGCGCGTAAAAAACAGGATCACGTGCTGGTTGTTGTCGATGTCGGATGGAACACCGAAGTTGAGCGTGTCGACCGGATAAACCAGCGTATCGAACATGCCCCCAAAAAATTGATAGTCCTGCGTCGCGAATCCGTTGGCGGGGTTAGCCGTGTCGCTCACGATTATCGCGCGATTGCTGATGGCAACGATGCGCCCCGTTCTGACGTTGGCGTTCGCACAAGCCGACGAGGAGTTCGTGTTGAAATTCATGAGGTCGCCGATCTGCGGGATCGCAACCGATAGGTTGAAGCGACCCTCGTTCTCCCGCTTTGCGATTCGGGCCCGCGGAATCAGCGGCGTCAATTCGATCAGCGACCGCTCCCTGAGCTCCGTCTCGAATGCATCGTCCTTTCTCAACTGGCCGGAACCGGTCGACTGCAGCAGCTGCAAGCGCGGCTGGACGAGTTTGGTCGATGCCACACCTATGGTCGTGTTTCCAGTGGAAATCGAGAGGCGCAGCAGCGTTCCGGCAAAATCCGAGTAGAACGGGATCGCGATAAACTCCGCGCCGGCACCTGTCCCTTGCACGCAGAATTCCGAGGCCGCGGCGCCTGAGATTATTGCAACGTCACCGACCCCGAGATTGAATGCGCTCGAGCCGGCCGGGCAGGGTGGCGGCAGAACGATCACCGTGCCCGTTTTTACGAAAGTGCCAGCCGTCGCTCGCACCGTGGTCGTCTTGTCCGACGCGTGGGCAGTGAGTATGGCCCCGCCCGGAATGTTGTCGGCCGTCACAATGGACGTATCGGCTGATTCGATTGTGGTCGCGATCAGAACTGTGTTTCCGAACCTGTCAGCCGCCCGTGCATTGAGACGGAATGCGTCGCCGATCCCGAGCAATCGAACCGTGTCTCGGGAAAGAATTATCTGGGTGAGTGAACCCGCTGTCGCGATCACGGTAAAGGTGACCGATTTGAGCCCTGTGACGGTCGCTGTTGCCGTTTGACTTCCGACGAGCGAGCCGAGGGTCCATTCCACGGTCGCCACGCCACTGGCGTCGGTTACCGAGGACGACCCGCTGAGAGTTCCGGACGATGTGTTCCAGACGACCGCAATGCCGGCCAGGTTTTGTCCCTGGGAATCCGAAACCCTGATCATCAGCGGCTGCCCGAGCTTGCTCCCAACCTCCGATGTGCCTTGAGCGGCGTCCGGCACGG
>JBGPHO010000009.1:0-21345 GCA_041484425.1 Gemmatimonadaceae bacterium | reverse complement strand
TGCCCCCCGCCGCCCAACGTGCAATCCAGTACCTGCCTGGCACCCTTGAACAGGGCCACCACCTCTTCGACCATGACCGGCGCATGGTAGGAGCTATCACACCGGCCGGTCAGGGGGTCGGAGTCTGTCACTTACAGAAGCGCTTTATCTCATTGTCGACGGCGGGGGTGAACTGAGGAATCGCGGTCAGGAGCTGAGCGGCCTCGTTCGGGTACTTCTGTCCGCCTGCCGGCAGGTTGATGGAGGCGAGGTTGAATGCATCGCGAGCCATGCGGGCCAGCTCGCAGCTCCGCTTCTCGTTGGCGTCGATCGTCGCGCTTTGACCAAGCGAGAACGCGCTGGCACCGAGCAGGAATTTGGCGTCCGCCGAAGCCTGTAGCTGATCGGAGAGTTGGAGGAACCTGATGGCACGCTGGAAATCCGCGCGGTCCTTCGAGCCCTGTCCCGCCTTGTAGGCGTCGCTCCCCTGCTTGAGCGCGAGCTGTGAGAGTCCCATCGGATCAGCACCGTTCGCCTTGGCTTGGTTCAGAGTGTTGACGACGTCGTCGTACTGGTTGAGCGCGCCCTGAATCGTTGCAAGCAGGAAGTAGCCTGAGGCATTCTTCGGGTTTGCCGCCACTGCCTTCTTCGCTGCATCAAGCGCCTGCTGAAGCTGTCCGGCCCTGTACAGCGTATTCGCGACAATGAGCAACAGGTTTGGATCATTCGGGAACTTCGCCACGCCGCGCGCGGCCGCCTCGGCTGCCTTCTGGGGCTGGTTCAACGAGAGATAGGCTGCCACGAGACGCGTGTAGTAGTCGGCCGTCGCAGCAGCGGAATCAACTCGCACCATCTCGGTGCCAACGTCGATCGCACCCTGGTAGTCCTTCGCGTTCAGATAGACCAGCCACGCGAGGTTGAGCAGCTGGGGATCGCCCGGATTGTTCTGGAGAAGATCCCGCACGAGCGGAATCGCCTGCTGCCCGTGCCCCATCTTCGCGTACTCGTTGACGACGTCTTGAATGAGGCGGATGTTGGTCGGATCGGCCGCAGCGAGCGAGCCGAGCACGTCCAGAAGTTTCGTCGTGTCGTTCTTCGTCCGGTAGGCCTCGGCAAGCATCCTCAGTGCCGGCGTGTTGCGTGGGTCAGTGGCCCGAACCCGCTCTGCCACCGCCACCACAGAGTCCGGCGCCTTCAGGGCGTTGTATGCTTCGGCGAGGCAGACTCCGACAATGTTGGCGTTCGGATAACCGACCAACCCCTGCCGTGCCGCTGCCACCGCTTCCTGGTACTTGCCCTGCGCCACGGCGTTGTGGCAGGTCTCTTCAGCGGGAAGCTGACGGCGGGCATCCTTTATCGCACGTGCGACCTGGTTGGCCGCGTCGTCGAGCTTTGCGCTCTGGGCTACCGGCAAAGCCTGGCCCTTGAACATGTCGCGAGAGATGATCAGCCGCGCGTCGATCTTGAATCCCGTAGGCGTTTTGGTGACGGTGCCTTCGAGATACTGCGGAGCGCGAACAAGGGACGCCAGCGCCTTGGCATCGCCAGGAGCCAGAGCCTCGGTCGTGGGGTATCCAGATGACTGGAGGCTGTTATTGATGTCGGCCTTGGGGACGACGACCAGATCGCGAACGTTGGTCTGTTTCTGCAGCTGGTTGCGGATGGCTTCCGCGGCCTGGACTCCCAACTCCTTGTCCGAGCTCTGAAGCGTGGGGATCATCACCCGCTCGCCCGTCTTCCCGCTCTGGGCGAGTACAGGCGATGCGGTGATTGCCAGGAGCGCTATGATAACGAGACCTGAAATACGTGAACTTGCCTTCAATGGTTTAACCTCCAAGACGGTAGACATTCTTACCCCACCTCCCAAGCCGTGGGTCCCTTGTTTTGCTTTAATGGGCGAGGAGGGACTCGAACCCCCGACATCCTGCGTGTAAGGCAGGCGCTCTAACCAACTGAGCTACTCGCCCGGTGCAGAAACTGAGCCTGTCTCCTCACCGAAGAATTGCCAGCGGAATCAGCACGCAATACCCGATTACGAGCAGAATCGGGGCAAGCGTCTCGCCGCCCCGTGCCAGGTCGGCGAAGCCGGCGAGCAACACTAGTGTGGCAACAGTCCAATACAACCATGAGCGGCGGGGACCAGAATCGCGCCCGACTCGGGCGCCGCTGGCAAGATCGGTTTTGGCCATAAGCGTCGTAGTGTAGGGCGGTATGAAATGCGTGTCAACCCGGAGTGTGCCCCCGGCACCAACTCTAATGAGTGTTACTTGGCCGTGCGCCGCCCGTTTGCGTAATGGAGCTCGACCCAGTCCCGGTAGCTCCCGTCCATGACAGACCGCCACCACTGCTCGTTGGCGATGTACCACTTGATGGTCTTGAGCAGCCCCGTGTCGAAGGATTCGGACGGTCCGTAACCGGTCTCCAGAGTCGCCTTCATCGCATCGATCGCGTAGCGCCGGTCGTGTCCGGGCCGATCCTTCACGAAAGTTATGAGCTCGGAGGTGTCGCCGCCGAGCGCGGCGGGGCATTTGGGAAACCGCTCCCGAACCTTCTCGTCCGCGCCGAAAATCTTGTTGATGCTCGCACAGATCGCTTTCACCACGTCGAGATTCTTGCGCTCTGAATTGCCACCGAGGTTGTAAGTCTCGCCCACCCTGCCCTTCTCCAGCACGCGCTCGATTCCGCGGCAGTGATCGCGAACGTAGAGCCAGTCGCGAACCTGGAGCCCGTCCCCGTACAGGGGCAGCGGCTTTCCATCTAGCGCGTTCACGATCGTCAGCGGGATCAGCTTTTCCGGAAAGTGATAGGGGCCGTAGTTGTTGGAGCAGTTGGTCGTCGTGACGGGCACGCCGTAGGTGTGGTGGTAGGCGCGAACGAGGTGATCCGATCCGGCCTTGCTCGCCGCGTACGGCGAATTCGGAGCGTACGCGGTATCCTCCGTGAACGGAGCGGCGGTCTCCCCCAGACTTCCGTATACCTCGTCCGTCGAGATGTGGTGGAACCGCCGGGCCCCGCCCGACCAGTCCTCGGTCCAGACCGCACGCGCGGCTTTCAGCAGCTCGTGCGTGCCTCTGATGTTGGTGTCAATGAAAGGATCCGGCCCATGGATCGACCTATCCACGTGTGATTCCGCCGCAAAATGGACGATCGTATCGATTCCCTCGCGCTTGAGGATGTCGCGCACCGCATCGCCGTCACGGATATCGCCTTTCACGAATGTGAACCGCTCGTTGTTCGCGAGGGGCTCCAGGTTCGCGAGGTTGCCCGCGTAAGTCAGCGCGTCGAGTCCGACAATGGCGTCGCCCGAGTGATGCTCGGCCCAGAAATGGACGAAGTTGGTGCCGATGAATCCGGCCGCTCCCGTAACCAGCATCCTACGCATCGTGATTCCTTTGCTCGTTCATTCTGGTTTGTCCTGTGATTGGTGAGCGATCGAAGATCGAGTGCGCGGCGCATCTCTTCGAGAGCGCTCCCGGAGACAGCTCAGCGAACGATATGCGACCATTCCTCATCCGCCAATGCCTCTCGCCGCGCCTGCGCACAGATCTCTGATCAGTGGCGCGATATCCTTCACGGCCGCGACCTTGTCCGCGCCCGCCGCCGCAAGCGCTGCCTGCGGCATTCCATAAATGATGGAGCTCTCGCGATCCTGCACGATCGCTCTTCCCCCCGCCTCCCGAATTCGCCGCAGCCCTTCCGCTCCGTCGCGGCCCATGCCCGTGAGCACGACACCGATCGCCGCTGGTCCGAACGTCTCGGCGGCCGAGAAGAAAAGCGGATCGGCGGCGGGCCTCACGCCCCACATCGTCGCTGATTCGTCCAGCCGGATCGACGCGTTCCCCGCCTCGCCGCTCAAGGTCATGTGGTATCCGCCCGGCGCGAGGTAGACGCGATTCTCGCGCAGGAGCTTGCCATCCATCGCCTCCGCGACCCAGAGCGCGCTCATCGCGCTGAGCCGCTCGGCGAGGAGTTTCGTGAATTCTCCCGGCATGTGCTGAACGATGACCACTGCCGCGCCCAGTTCTTCGGGAAGGTGCGGTATGATCTCGGCGAGCGCGCGCGGCCCACCCGTCGACGACGCGATTGCCACTACTCTCGTCGCCGCATCGGGGGATTTCTTTGGCCCTGCCTCGCCGTGAACTGCGGACGTGCTGGGCGCGGGTGTCCGGACTCCGCCCATGTTCATCGCCCGCGCCGCTTCGAGCGCCGACATCAGCTGCACGCGCACGGTCGAAAGGTCGATGCTGACCGGGCCGGACGGCTTTCTCACGAACTCGAGGGCGCCGCGTTCCAGCGCGCGCAGCGTCATCTCGTTTCCCAGGTCCGAGCCGGCAGCGCTGAGCATCACGACCGGCCGCGGCATCTCGGCCATGATCTGTTCGAGGGCCTGAAGGCCGTTCAGGCGGGGCATCTCGATGTCGAGCGTCACGATGTCGGGCCGGAGAGAGCGTACCTTCTGTAAAGCCTCAATACCATCGCTGGCAGTGCCGATGACGCGGAACGCGCCGCTCGACTCGACCATTTCGGCGATCAGCTTGCGCATGAACGCGCTGTCATCGACGACCAGGACGGTCGCGGGCTTGTCGGTCATCTCAGCCACGCCAAACCGGCTAGGCCTTCCGGAAGATGCGCTCGCGCGCATTCACGGGCGAAAAAAGAGTTCTCGCGTCGCCAAGAAGCGTTTCGACCTTGCCGAGGACGAGGAACCCGCCCGGAGCAAGCGCGCGATGAAACGCGGAGAACAGTGCATCCTGTGCGTCGCGCTCGAAATAGATGATCACGTTGCGGCAGAGGATGAGATGGACGTCCTGCAATGGAGGCTCGCAGGCGAGGAGATCATTGCACTCAAAGCTCGCCATGCGCCTGACCTCGGGCAGCATCCCGTGGAGTCCGGCAATCTGCGGGAAATACCGCTCACGGAGCGCCGGTGGCGTATCGCCGAGGGCCGTGTCGGCGTAAAACGCGCGCTCCGCTTCTCCGAGGCATTCGGTATCGATGTCCGTGCCCAGGATCTTTACTGTTTCGAGGCGCGCGTTCTCGGCCTGCGAGGCG
This sequence comes from Gemmatimonadaceae bacterium, assembly GCA_041484425.1. GTDB lineage: Bacteria > Gemmatimonadota > Gemmatimonadetes > Gemmatimonadales > Gemmatimonadaceae > UBA4720. Next base: position 16,314 of record JBGPHO010000009.1, on the reverse strand, counting down.
GCGTGCTTGTGCATCAGGATGCCGATGGAGTAGGGCTCCTCGCCCGACGAACAGCCCGCGCTCCAGATGCGCGTCTCGGGCTCCGCCCGCTCCCACAGCTCCGGAACGACTGTGTTTTCGATAACCGAATAGGTGTCCCAGTTCCGGAAGAACTTCGTCACGTTGACGGTCAGCGATCGAATCAGTCGATCGTATTCCTTCGGATCGGCATCCAGTGCCACCGAGTACTCATCGGCCGTCGGCGTTCGCTTCGCGCGCATTCGGACAGCAATGCGTCGCCGCAGGCACTTGTCCTTGTAGCCCGAGCAACGGAATCCCCGATCGCGCGTGATCTTCTCGATCAGTGCCTGGAACCCGGCGTCGTCTCCCTGGATCAACTCCGCGCGACCCGTCAGGAGCGACTCGATGCTTGCGTCGCCTTCCGTTCGGCGCGCGAAATTCCTTCGAGCGCCGCGGAGAGATTGCGACGGAGCTGCGGAAGCTCCGGTGCGAGTGCGACTCCCTTTTCGGCCGCTTCCTTCGCGCTCTCGTAATCCTCGCGCTTGAGGTGAGCCGCGGCGAGATTGTTCAGCAACACCGCGGACTCGGGATGCGTTTCGGTTGCGGCAACGAGCAGCAGCATCTCGCGGTCGGGGTCGTCCGTCATTGCGGCCACCTTCGCGGCGTAGTGGAACCAGACCGCGGGTGGCGGATTCGTGGTCCAGAGACCGCGCGATTCGCTCAGCCGGACCTTCGCTGCCTGGAAGTCCCCCAGACGCATTGAGACGATCGCCGCTTGCAGCTGGATGAGCGGATCCGTGCTTCCTCCCGCGCCCAGCGCGCGGTCGATCACCATTCTGGCTTTTGCGAGCTGCCCGAGCTGTTCGTAGGCAAGCGCGAGGTTGTGGAGAAGCGAGATCTTGCTCGGTGCGTTGGGCGCCGCGGTCATGAACGCATTCACGGCCCCGGCCCATTCCTTCTGCCGGAGCGCGATGAGGCCGACGTGGAACGACGCCACGGGATCGGCCGCTTCCTCGACGAGCGCGCGGAATTCGCGCAGCGCCTCGTCGTGCATTCCCGCTCTGTACAGCGCGCTCGCGAGCTCACGCCGCTCGAGCGGACTCGCGTTCCGTGGAAGCGTCGGGGTGGTTCTCTTGCGTCCGACAGGCAGAAGGAAAGATGCGTTCAGCAGTCCGTACAGCGCCTTCCCTACCTCGAATTCGCCGAGGCCAGAGTCGCGGATCAATCCATTGATGTCTCGGTGTCCGTCGATGATCGGAAGCAACGCCTCCTGCTCGGGTGAAAGCGGGTCCCGGTTCAGCATCAGTCGCGGACGGTCGAGACTGAACACGACGTCGAAGCTGGGGATCTTCTTCTCGATGAGCGACCACTCGTCGACCCTCCGTGCGCCTTCGAGCAGCAGCGACTGCGGATCGACGGAGACGCGCTCGGCGCCATCTTCCGGCTCCACGCCGGGCTCGAAGTTGAAAGTGCCGCTCGTCCACGTGAACAGCGTATAGACGGAGTTCTCCGTGTCGAGCGGACGGTTCACGATCGCCGCGTGGCAGATGCGCCCGCTGTCGAAGTAGATCGAGCCGAAGCTGTCGTGGAAGGAGAGGCCGAGGCATCCCGTCTTCTTTCCCATCGAGAGCAGCTGGAGGACGTCGGGGAGGCTCGCCTCCTTGAGGCTACCCTTGATAGCCATTAACGCATCTCCTCGATCATCCGGTCGGCGATGTTGGGCCACTCGCCGATGAGGCCCGCGTCCGGCGCGATGGGAGTTTTCTTCGCTTCCGGCGGGGGCGCCTTCGGCTTGGCGTCGAGCGACTCCACGCGCTGCGCGATCTCCTGGCTGATGTCAGCCATGAAGTCGGCGAATTCGCCGCTCTCCTCTCCAGATTCACCCTCCTTCTTCGGCTCTTTCGCCACGAATCAGGATTCCTTCGCGGCGGGAGCGCTCAGGCGTGACAGCACCAGCGACGCGACGCTCCGGAGCGTCTCGAATACGCCGCCGCCGTTGATGGCGGTTCCCGAGTAGTAGGGCATGTCCCGAAAGTTGAGCGTTTCGTCGAGGTCCTCGATCGAGCTGATCTCGCCCGCGGGCAGATCGCGCTTGTTGTACTGCATGACGAGTGGGAGCGTACGTGGATCGAGGCCTTCGTCCGCAAGATTCGCGTGCAGGTCCTGCAGGCTCTCGATGTTCTCGGCGAGCTGGCGGGACTGGCTGTCGGCGACGAACACCACTCCGTCCACGCCTTGCAGCACCAGCTTGCGCGTGGCGGCGTAATACACCTGGCCGGGAACGGTGTACAGCTGAAACCGGGTCGCAAACCCCGAGATGGTGCCGAGATCGAGCGGAAGGAAATCGAAGAACAGGGTGCGATCCGTGTCGGTGGCGAGAGAGACCATCTTCCCCTTCCTCTCCTCCGGCAGCTGCGAGTAGATGTGCTGGAGGTTGGTCGTCTTTCCCGATCTACCAGGGCCGTAGTAAACGATTTTGCACGTGATTTCGCGCGTGCCGTAGTTCACGACTGACATGCTAGCGCTTCCCTATCGGACCGAAGAGCGCATCGAGACTGCGATTGAGCTCGCCCTCGAAATCGCCAGTTGGTCCGACGCCCGTGGCCTGCTTCTCCGGATGCAGTCTCTCGAGCGCCTTCTGAAACTCCGCGAAGTAAATCTCCACCACGCCGAACGAGCTCTCGCGGTCGAAGACGCCGACGAACAGAAATTCCTGGGCGCCGGCGGAAGCGCGGGCCATGAATACCTGTCGCTCCGCTCCAGCGTGGTGCATCTCGTAGAACGGCTTGCCATCCAGCTGGCGTCCCAGCTCCCGCGCCGAAGCGTTGATGGCGGACGTGAGGGCGCAGATGGACATCACATCGGCGGCATTGGAGAAGCCGAACTGTCCGACCGCGCGTCCGCTCGGATAGAGCAGAACGCCCGAGATGAGACGTGCGTCGTCCTTCAGCCGCGTGAGCGGGGCCGCGACCCAGGTCTCCGCTACAGTCGGATCGCTCATGAATTCTCCCGGGCTGCGTTCATCATCTCGAGTCTAACTCGTCCCAGGTTGGCGTCGGTCGTGACGATCGTGACGAGCACGACGTCGCGGGCGCCCACGACGAAGATGTGACCCCGCTCGGCCTCGAGCCGCATGAACGCGGGCGTGCCCAGCCTGGCCGCGTCAGACGCGCGGGTGACCTTCGAATAAAGATAGGCGGCGAGTGCCGCGGTATGTTTCCGCGGGTCGGTCCCGACCGCATCGCCAATGACCGGGCTTGTCTCGACGATGAGCCCATCGGTTGCGCCGACGACCATCGCCGCGACAACGCCCGGCACATGAGAGAGTGTGGCCACCACCTGGGCAAGCGCCTTCATGCGCGACCCCGCATCCAGTTGATCGCGAGCACAACGGAGCGCGTGAGAACCCTGCGGACAAGTCCGAGGGGAACGGTCAGGGATGAAGCGAGCAGAACGACGGCCTCCTGCGAAGCCGGAGCAAGCGCGATGGTCGCCGCGTCGGTCTCCACCACCACCGCGGTCCAGGCGCCGATGGAGAGGAGCCGCATGGATCGCGTCACCTCCGTGCTGACGCCGCTCAAAGCAGCGCCCACCTCGGTGGAGATGTCCCGCCCGCTCTGGTCGATGTAGCTCCCGGCCAGGGGCTTGCCACCCGAGTCCAGCAGCAGCGCCGTCTGCTCGGCCTCGCCAATCGCCGTAGCGAACAACATCCGCGCCGACTCAGACATTGCTGGCATCGTGGTCCTGTAGCGAGATGTCGATGAGACCCGTGCTCAGCATTCCGTAGATGATCTTTGCAACCTCGAACTCGGGAAGCACGAGGCGCTTCGCGATTTCGTGGAGGTTCCTCTCGCCGTCGATTATCGAGAGCACCTCCCATTCACGCGGCAGCAGATCGATGAACGACTCCGGGCCGTCGTCGAGCGGGGCGAGCAGCGGGATCACGCGCGCGTCCGGAATCTTGTCGGCCATGAGCGACCACTCATCGATGCGCCGCGCTCCTTCCATGAGCAGCGATTCGGTGCTCACGCGCACGGCGATATCCTTGCGAATGGGACGCGGCGGCTCTTCCGTGAACGAGAAAAATCCCTCCGACCAGGACATCAGATCGAATACGACGGTCTCGATCTGCTGGCGCATGAAGCGATCGATGTCCCGCGGCGTCACGATGCCGTGCGCGACGAGAATCTCCCCCACCCGGCGTTTGTCGCCGGCGCGCTGCAACGCGGTGGCCCGGGCGAGATCCGCCGGCGTGGCTTTCCCGGATCGTTCGAGAATGGTGCCGAGAAGGTGAGGATTGCTCTTCATCGTCGCGGCGACGATCGTCCCGGCGTCGAAATAGACGCTCCCCTCGTTGTTCCTTTCCGGAGAATACACGCGCAGCGTTCCCGTCTTCCGGCTCAGGTCGAGCAGCTGGAAGACGTCGTGAATCCCGAGCTCGCGGAGTGGTCCTTCGATCGCCATTAGACGCGTCCTCGCAGCAGCAGCCGGCGGTATCGCAGCGCTTCGCCATGATTGGGATCGAACCGCAGCACGCGCTCGAAGGCGTGGATGGCGTCGGCTTCGCGAGCAAGGTCTATCAGGATCTCGCCAAGCGCGATGAGCGCCGCGAAGTGATAGACGTCACGCCGAACGAGCGCCACGATTCGCGGGAGCGCGCTGCGCGAACGGCCTGTGCGCCGGTATGGCCCGACGAGCTCGACCACCGCTGCATCGTGATTCGGCGCGGCAACGAGAACGCTCTCCAGCTCTCTGATCGCCCCGGTGTCGTCGCCGGCCTTGGCGAGGAGCCGCCCGAGCGAAATCCTCGTCTCCGCCTGCCGCTCGTCGATGCCGAGGCTCGAGCGGTACGCCGCAATCGCCTCGATCGGATCACCGAGTGCCGCGTAAAGATCACCGACGCGCTTCAGCACGTTGGCGTTGCGCGCCTCGCTCTTCTTGAGCGTAACGAGGATCTCGCGAGCGCCCGGATTGTCGAGCGATGCCACGCGCGCTTCCGCGGCCAGCAGCAGCAGGTTCACATCTGTGCTTCCGGCCTCGACCAGGGCCTCGGCGTATGGTCGCGCCTGCTCGGCGCGCCCAAGGGCGAGCAGCGACCGCGCGGTACCCTGCCGCGCGTAAGTGTTCGTCTCTTCCATGTCGAGCGCGCGTCGGTACCGCTCGAGTGCCTCTCCGTGCAGTCCCTGCGCAGCGAATCCATCGCCGGCCAGCACCAGACCGAGGACTTTGTCACCACCGCGCGCAAGAACCCGCGCGATCTCCGCCTGAGCACGGTCGTACAGGCCCTTCGTGATCAGATCGCGGGCGAGCGAAAAGCCCGCCATCGCATCCTGCGACGTGGGGGTCAGGCGGGCCGGCTTTGCGGCGAACAGCTGCTCGATGATGGCCGGGTCGAAGTGGAAGTCCGCGACGCGTTCGACCGTTTCATCCGACTCGGTGATCGGCGGAGCGACGGTGAGCCTGATCTCCTCATGCGGAAGCTCGATCGCCAGCTCCAGCTTCTGCGGCGTGTACATCGGATCGAGCGCCAGCGCCCGCTTCGTCTCGCGAAGCGCCGAGGCGAAGTCGCCCAGGTTGGAGAGCGTGAAGCTCATGTTGTAGTGCGCCTCGGCGAAATCGGGATTCGCCTGGATCGCGCGCGCAAAAGCGTTTCGCGCGTCGGCGTACTTCTCGAGCTCGACCAGGATGAGGCCGATGCCATTCCACGCCACGGGGTGCTCAGGCGCGGCGGCCAGCACCTGTCGATACGCTTCGAGCGCCAGCTCCGTGTGCTTCCTCCTGAACAACCCGAGGGCAAGGTTCAGCCGGGCTTCGACCGGAGGAGCGGGTGCCTGCAGGGCGCGCCTGAAGGAATTGATCGCAGATTTGGTATCGCTCTTGTGCCAGAGGAGGACGCCAAGGTTGTTCTGCGAGAACGGGTAGCTCGGATCTATCTCCAGCGCCTTCATGTAGCTCTGTTCCGCCTCGGCGTGCCGTCCTTCCAGCTGCAGCGCGACGCCGCGGCCGTTCCAGGTTTTCGCAGTCGGTGAGAACTCGCGCGCGAAACGCTCGGCGGTGGCGATCGCGGCACCGGTGTCACGCTGCAACAGATACAGCTCCAGCATCGCCTGCAGCACTTCGGCGTTTGCTTCGCCGCCTTCGATCGCCTTCTCGTACTCGCGGAGCGCTTCCTGGAAGTAGCCCTTCTGCCTCAGCGCCCGCCCGAGCGTGATGTGCGCGCCAGCCGGCGTCTTCTGCTGATGGCTCGGGGTCACGTCATGGCGATACGTCTCGAGCGAGAGATTCGCCTGCGCTCGCACGAGCGTCGGATTGAGCAGCACGGCGCGCCGATTCGCTTCGGCCGCTTCTTCACCGCGGCCCAGATCGCCGAGTATGAAGCCGATCAGGTAAAGGGCGTCGGGATTCTCCGGGTTCAGCTCGATCGACCGCCTGACGGAGCGCATTGCATCTTCGTGCAGACCGCGGTTGTAGAGGGCCTCGGCGAGCAGGAAGTGGAGAACCGAGCTGTCGGGATCGAGCTCGATCGCGCGCTGAAAGAGAGTGTGCGCGCGCTCCAGCCGGCCGGCAGTCTTCTCCGCGATTCCGCTCTGGACGAGCGCCTCGAGGTCATCCGGATTGGCACGCAGCCGCTCGTCGAGCTCCTGCAGGCGTCGCTCGACAATGCTGCTGTCTCCGTATGCAATCTCGAGGTTCCTCCGCGCGACGCCCATCCGCTCGTCGAGCGCGAGCGCGCGGGAGAACGCGACGATCGCCTCGTCGGTCAGCCCCTTTCGAAAGTAGAGGACACCGAGGTTGTTGTACGCTCCCGCATCGGAAGGATCGATTCGGCGGGCGAACGATCGCAGGATGTCGATCTCACCGCCGTGCGCGGCTGCCGGTGGGCGGGCAGTTGCCGCTGCGCTCATGGGCTACTCTACGCGCACGGCGCGGAAGATGGCGTCGAATGCCGTCGGGTCGGGGACGAGCAGGAAGAATCCGTGCAGGCTCTCCACCGGCTCCTCGAGGAAGAACTCCGTCTCCACGCAAAGGATCGGAGATTCGGCCTGTGGCGCGTGGTCGCCCAGCGTTCTTAGAGCCACCTCGGTCTTCCCCGTCGTGAGCGTTGGCGGGGAGAGCATGAGGCGCATGTCGAGAAACTCGCTGAGAGCCGTGAGATATGCGCCGGCGAGAATATTTCCCGATTCCTTGAGCGCCGACTGCTCGAGCTTGCCAAGGCTCTGGGATGTCCCACGCGTTCGCCGCAGCATTCGCTCGGCGAGCCTGAGACCAGCCTGGATTGCCAGCAGAAACACAGTCTGGCCGCCGATGTCCCCGCTCATCGCCATCTGCACCGCGACGATCTCCACGCCGGGTGCGATCTCCGGCACGAAATCACCGGGCGGCACGATATTCACCATCGGGACGCTGATCATGATGCGCGTGGCCGTCAGCGTCGAAAGCGCGGTCGCGGCGTGACCGGCGCCAATGTTGGCGACCTCGCGCAGCGCATCGAGACGCGCGCTGCTGAGGAGCGTGGTGGCGCTATCGCCGGATGGTGTATTGCGGGGATTCGTCATTTCAGAGGAGACTGGAGGCGTCCACGATGAGAGCGGGCGATCCATCGCCGAGGATGGTCGCGCCGCTGAAGAGAGTCTTGCTGGCGTTTACGCCGTCGAATTGCTTGACGACGATTTCCTGCTGGCCAATGAACTCGTCGACGATGAGCGCTGCGCGCCGCTCCGCCAGCTCGATGAGCACGACCTGACCGCTGGCCGCGTTGGCGGCCGGAGGCAGGCCAACGCGTTCGCGCAGCCAGATGGCGGTGAACAGGTCGTCGCGGATGGCGACCACCTGCCTGCCCTTCGACTCGAGCAGCATCGGTTGCGAGAGGCTGAATGTCTCGAGCACGTGGGTGAGCGGGATCGCGTAGACCTCCTTGTCTACTCTTGCGAGGAGGGCGCGCGAGATCGCGAGGGTCAAAGGCAGACGCATGCTCACGCTGGTGCCGAGTCCTGCGTCGGTGTGCACTTCCAGCGAGCCGCCCAGCGCGCGAACGCGGGTGGCGACGATGTCGAATCCGACGCCGCGTCCAGAGATCTCGGTCACTTTCTCCGCCGTCGAGAAACCGGGGCGTGAAATGATCGAGACGAGCTCCTGCTCGGACAGCTTGGTGGTGCCCTGCTCAATCAGGCCCAGCTTCTTCGCGCGCGGCAGTACGCGCGCCTGGTCGATTCCGCGGCCGTCGTCCGTCACGCGGATGAGCACGGTCGCACGGTCACGCTCCGCCGTGAGGATCAGGGTGGCGACGCGCGGCTTTCCGGCCTTCTCACGATCGTCCGGGGTCTCGACGCCGTGGTCGAGCGAGTTCCGGAGCAGATGCAGAACGGGCTCTCCCATCTCGTCGAGCATCGAGCGGTCGAGCTCGATCTCGCGGCCTTCGATCTTGAAATCCACTTCTTTCCCGAGCGAGCGCGCGGTGTCGCGCACCACTCGCGGAAAGCGCTCGAATATCTGCCAGACCGGAACCATGCGGCTGGTCATGATCTCGTTCTGGAGGTTGGCCAGGATCTGGGAGGCGCGGAGCGTCGCCTCGAGTAGTGACTCGTCGCCGAGGTGCTCAGCGATCTTCTGAATGCGGTCGCGCGCGATCACTAGCTCGCCGACGACGTTCATCAGCGTGTCGAGGCGCTTCGCATCGATGCGGATGTGCCGCGACGTCTTTTGCGGCGCCTGGGGGGCGGGAGCTGACGGAGATGGCGCGTTCTTCTCGACCGCCACGATGGCGAATTCCGAAGTGAACGTCTGCGGTGTCTGCTCGCTCGACGCAGCTCGGATGCGGGTCATGATATCCTTCACGTCGAGCTGCTGCGGAGCCGGACCCGTTGCCAGGTCCACCGCCTGCTCGAGCGCGTCCACGCCGGAGAACAGCGTGTCGATGATCGGCCGCGTAACGACGAGCGCGCTTCCTCTTATCCTGTCGAGCAGCGTTTCCAGCTCGTGCGACAGCTCGGCCACCGAGGTGTAGCCCATCGCAGCCCCCATGCCCTTCATGGTGTGAACCGCGCGAAACAGCCGCGCTATGGCCGCGTCGCTACCGCCGCGCTCCATTTCGAGGAGCGCGCTGTTTATCTCGGAGAGGTTTTCACGGCTCTCCGAGAGAAAAAGCTTGGCGTAGCGACCCGTGTCCACCTAGGCGAGCACCCGCTGCACTGCTTCGAGAACGCGGCTGGGCTGGAACGGCTTCACCACGAAGTCGCGAGCTCCCGCCTGAAGCGCTTCCTGCACCAGGGCCTGCTGCCCCATGGCGCTGCACATGAGAATCCGCGCGCCGGGATCCATCTGGGTGATCTGCTTCACCGCTTCGATGCCGCCCATCTCCGGCATGATGATGTCCATCGTCACCAGATCCGGTTTCAGCTGCTGGTATTTCTCAACAGCCTGTTTCCCGTTCTCCGCCTCCCCGACGACCGTGAAGCCGGCCTGAGAAAGGATATCGCTGACCATTGTCCGCATGAACACCGCGTCGTCACAAACCAGCACAGTACTGCTCACCCTACCTCCCTTGTCCGATGACTTGCTGAACCACTGTCTTGATGTCGAGCACGAGCACGCGCTGCCCGTCGATCTCGACTGCTCCAGTTACCGCGCCCACGAGCGGGATTTCCGCGTGATCCGCCGCCCCGAATTGATCAATTGGTACATCCTGAATGTCGCGAACGTCGTCAACACCGATTCCGATCCACCGGTCGAAATAGTCGACCAGCAGGATCAGCCCTTCCGCGCGCCCGCGAGCCGACCTGCCGAGCGAGGTGCCGCCGTCAATCACAGTCACAATGGTTCCGCGCAGATTGATGAGGCCGCGGACCGTATCGGGCGCTCCCGGCAGCCTCGTTATGTGCTGCATGGGAACTATCTCCCGAAAGGAATCCATGTCGCACGCGAAGGAGCTGTCGCCAATGTTGAACACCAGCAGGCGGCGGGTCGGTACGTGCGGCTCCTCCTCGGCGACCGGTTCGGGAGGGAGCGCGACCGCGTCACTCATAGAATCGGAACGCCGTGAGCGGGTCGACATCGGCGGCCAGGGCGTGCTCTCCGGCGATCACCGCGAGCGCGCTGCGCAAGTCCTCCGGAAGCGGAGAACGGAAATCGAGCGGCTCGCCAGTCACTGGGTGATTGAACGCGAGCCAGGCCGCGTGCAGGAAATGCCGCTTGGGAGGAAGTCCGGCCACACGACGTCCTCCGCCCCCGCCATACACGTCGTCGCCCATGACAGGATGGCCGATAGACGCGAGATGAACGCGGATTTGGTGAGTCCGTCCAGAATGGAGATGGGCACGAAGAAGGTCCCCCGCATCGAACCGAGCAAGGCGTAAGAGGTCGGTCTTGGCCGGCCGACCCTTATTGACGATTGCCATGCGCTTCCGGTCTCGCGGATCACGGGCTATCGGCTTGTCGATCGTGAGAGTGTCCGTCGAGATATGGCCCCAGGTCATGACCGCGTAGCGGCGGACAACCCGGCGGGCAGCGATCGCCGCGCTCAGAAGCCGGTGCGCCCGGTCGGTCTTGGCCACCACCAGCAGGCCTGAGGTCTCCTTGTCGAGGCGGTGGACCATCCCGGCCCGCTCGGGCTCCCCTTCGGTCGAGAGGCTGCCCCCACGCCCCAGGAGGGCATTCACGAGCGTGCCGCTCCAGTTCCCCGGTGCCGGGTGTACAACCATCCCGGCGGGCTTGTCCACGACGAGGAGGGCCTCGTCCTCATAGACCACGCTCACGGGGATGTCTTCGCCCGAGATCGTCCGCTTCTCGGACGCAGGGATCTCGATACGCACCAGCTCCCCCGTTTCCGGCCGATAGCTCGCCTTTTCGCGTCGCCCATCGACCTGCACGTGTCCCTGAGCGATCAGCGTTGCCGCCTGTGTCCGCGAGAGCTCGGCACGGCTGGCAATAAAGAGGTCGAGGCGGACATTGCTGTCCGCCTCGACGGGAAACTCTCTAACGTCGCTCAGAGCCTAGCTCTCCGCCGGCGTATCCGACACTGGCGTGGCTGCAACAGCGGGGCTGGAAGATCGCTCTTCCCCCCAAAGGACCCAGGCGAGGAGGAACGCGCCCACGCTCACGGCCATGTCGGCAACGTTGAAGGTCGGCCACCGCAGGTCACCCACTCCGACGTCGATGAAATCCACTACGCCCGTTGCCGACCGGATGCGGTCGATGAGATTGCCGACCGCTCCACCGCAAACCAGAGCCAGTGCTATCGTGCGCAGGAAATCTCCCTGCCGCGTGGCGTTGTACAGCCGTCCCAGAATCACGAGCGCCCCCGCCGTCAGCGCCATGAATATCCACCGCGAGTAGACGCCCAGGTTCAGCCCGAACGCGGCGCCCGGATTGTAGACGAGCGTCAGCCGGAGATGATTGCCGAGGATCTCGTGGGGGATGTGCTGCGGCGGCAGGGTCGACGCCGCGATCAGCTTGGTCGCCAGATCGAGCGCCACCACCGTGATGAGCGCGCCCCAGAAGAGGGGCGGATTAGGCTTGGCGCTTTCCATCTTCTTCGCGTTGCTTGCACTCGATGCAATACCTGGCGTGCGGCAGCGCGTCGAGGCGCTCGAAGCTGATCTCACGACCGCAGTTGTGACATTTGCCGAACTGCTCGGGATTGCGATAGACCCGGCGCAGTGCTTCGTCGATGTGCCAGAGGAAACGGCCTTCCTGGCTCGCGAACAGAAACGCTTTTTCGCGCTCCATTGCGTCGGTGCCCTGATCTGCCATGTGGAAGGAATACGCGCTCAGATCGCCATCCGCACCCTGTGGCGTCGATCCGAAAGTCTCGTCGTAGTGCCCCAGCTCCTTCAAGACGCGTTTCCGCTCTTCGAGCAGGCGCTTCTCGAAATGCTGAAGGCTCTTTTTCGGCATCGCCTTCGGTTTCTTGCTGTTGGCTGCTGTTGGCATTTCTAACCTACCCTCTCCAAGGCGACTTCAACGCTCTGCCCATCAAGGTCGAACGCATGCGTCGCGTGTGTTCTGTCGATTTGCTCGCCCACTGAGACCTTCAGGGCGAGTACTTCATCGGCGATCCATTTCTGGAAAACCTTCACCGCCTCCTGAATCTCCGCACCACCCGCAACGAAGAGCGTGATGCGATCGCTTACGGCGAAACCCAATTCTTTCCTCAACCGCTGAACGCGGCTCACCACCTCGCGCGCGAGTCCTTCGAGGCGCAGCTCACGCGTTACAACCGAATCGAGCGCGGCAAAATAGCCGCCTTCCTCCTTCACCACCAAGTCGCCGGAGGCGGTCCGCACGACCGTCAGATCCTCGGGGCTCAGCTCTCGCGACTCATTGCCGACCGAAACGTACAGCGGCTTTCCCGCCTCGAACTCCCTCAGTGCCTCGCTGCTAAGCGCCACGGCCGCCTCGGCCGCAAGCGGAGTATTCTTGCCGAACTTCTTACCCAGCGATCTGAAATTCGGCCTAGCCTTTAAAGTTACTAGATCGTCGGCGCTGGAGATGAATTCCACCTTTTTTATGTTCAGCTCGGCTGCCAGGAGCGGGCTCAGCTGCCCCAACGTCGCCTCGGCGTGGGCCTGGGCCCTCTTCGAAACGGCCCCCTGAAGGGGCACGACGCACACCAGCCGGGCCAGGGGTTGACGCACCTTGACGCCGGCTTCCTCGCGGGCAGCGCGGCCCAGCGTAGCGAGGGTCCGAATGTGTGCCATCGTGCGCTCCAGATCGACATCGATCGCCGCCGCCCCCGACGCCCCACGCGTGAACGGCGCCAGGTGCACCGAGCCGCCCGTCAGCTCGCGATGGACCCAGTCGGTGATGAATGGAGCGAAGGGCGCGAGCAGCCGGCACGTGACCGCGATGATCTCGTGCAGCGTCGCGAATGCGGCGCGATTGTCCGTGGCATCGACGTCGTAGAAGCGGTGGCGGCTCTGGCGTACGTACCACTTCGACACATCCTCGTCGAAGAAGGTCATCACCGACTTGGCGGCGTTGGTGGCCTCGTAGCGCCCCAGCAGCTCGTCGGCCTCGCGCTCGACACTGGCAAGCCGCGACAGGACCCATCGGTCTAGCGGCGGACGATCTTGAGGCGCCGGATCCTTTTCGGATGGCGACCAGCCGAAGTTCGCATACTCCGCAAAGATGCCGGTGTAGACGTTTTTGAACGTGAGCAGGAAGCGGCCCGCGGTATCGCGGATGCCCGCTTCGTCGAAGCGGCGCGGCGTCCAGAGCTGGCTCGAGGTCGTGAGGAAGAGACGAACCGCATCGGCACCGTAGCGCGGAATCACGGACGCGGGATCGATGATGTTTCCCAGCCGCTTGGACATTTTCTGTCCCTCGGCGTCGAGAACGAGGTCGTTCACGACGACGGCACGGTACGGCGCGGTGTCGCCGACGACCGGGGAATGCGCCTCGTGGGCGAGCAGGTTGTTCGGAAGCGCATCGCCGAGACCGGTGGCGATCGCGAGCAGCGAATAAAACCAGCCGCGCGTCTGGTCGATTCCCTCGGCGATGAAATCCGCGGGGTAGTACCGCTCGAACTTGTCGCGATTCTCGAACGGGAAATGCCACTGCGCGAATGGCATCGACCCGGAATCGAACCACGCGTCGATCACCTCGGGCGTGCGTTTCATCGTGCCGCCGCATTTGCACTGCCAGTCGTAGCGATCGATGAACGGCTTGTGCGGGTCGAAGTTGTCCGCGAGTGCGACGCCGGACCGCTCCGACAGTTCCGCGTATCCGCCGATGGCTTCCGCATGCGCGTCATTCCGATCGCAGACCCAGATCGGAAGCGGTGTGCCCCAGTATCGGTCGCGCGAAACCGCCCAATCGATGTTGTTGGTCAGCCACTCGCCGAAGCGGCCGGATCCGGTTTCGGCCGGATGCCAGTCGACGCGCGAGTTCCGCACCAGCATCGCATCCTTGAACTCGGTCGTGCGGATGAACCAGGAAGTGCGAGCGTAATAAAGCAGGGGCGTCTCGCAGCGCCAGCAGTGCGGGTACGAATGCTCGTGAAGTGTCGATTTCCAGAGCTGACCGCGGCGTTTCAGCTCTTCGAGAATAACGGCATCCGCGTCCTTTACGAACATCCCTCCCACGAGCGGCATGTTCTCCGGGAACTCGCCGCGGAGATTAACGGGCTGCAGGAACGCCAGTCCGTTGCGCTGCCCCGCCGCGTAGTCGTCCGCGCCGAAGGCGGGGGCCATGTGCACGACGCCGGTTCCTTCGTCGGCGGAGACGAACGACTCGCCGATGATTATTTCGTGCTTGCCTTCCTTGTAATCCACCCAATCGAGCGGCCGTTTGTACCGCTTGCCGACGAGATCGCTGCCACGGAAAGAGGCCACCGTCTCCCAGCGGCCGGCGAAATCGTCACCGAGGACGGCGGGCGTGCGAGAGAGCGCGAGTATGATCGTCTCGCCCGTTTCCGATTTTCTCTTCCGCAGCTCGACGTACTCGAGCGTCGGGCTAACCGCGAGCGCGACGTTCGAGACGAGCGTCCACGGAGTTGTTGTCCACACCAGAATCCGACGTCGAGTCTTGCCGCCCTTCTCCTCGACGAGATCGAGCGCGACGTAGGCGCTCGGATCCTTCACATCCTTGTAACCCTGCGCGACTTCGTGGCTCGAGAGAGTCGTCCCGCAGCGGGCGCAATACGGGAGAACCTTGTGCCCGCGATAAAGTCTCCCTCGACGGAACATCGTGGCCAGCGCCCACCAGACGCTCTCGATGTAATTGTTCGAGTACGTGACGTACGGATCGCTGTAGTCGAGCCAGTACCCGATCCGCTCGCTCAGCTCTTCCCAGTCGGTTCGGTAGCGCCACACGCTCTCACGGCACATCTCGTTGAACCGCTCGACGCCGATCTTTTCGATCTGGTCCTTTGCCGTCCGAATGCCGAAGTCCTTCTCGATCCTCTTCTCGACTTCGATCTCGACCGGCAGCCCGTGGGTATCCCAGCCGGCTTTGCGCGCGACGTGATTGCCGCGCATGGCGCGATAGCGGCAGAAGAGATCCTTGACCGTTCGCGAGAACACGTGGTGGATACCCGGCCGGCCGTTGGCGGTCGGCGGGCCTTCGAAGAAGACGAACTCGGGCTTTCCCTCTGCCTGGGCGAGGGTCTGCTGGAAGAGACTCTCTTCTTTCCACCGGGAAAGGATTTCTCTCTCGAGTTCGTCGGGCGAGCGATCGGTCGGCAGTAAGCGGAAGCGTCTGCCCTTCTCGTCTCCCCCCGCCGCGGCCGGCACGGGGCGGACTGCGGTCATTCTCTGTTCGATCCGGAGGAGTTGGAGCCAGCGCCCCGAAGAGTGCTCGCGACGACCTGTGAATCAGACGCCTCGACCTCCGACAGCTGACGCGCGATCAGAGTCCGCATTTGGGCCAGATACGTGCGCCGCGAACGATCGAGATTGTCAAGCTCCTGCTCCATTCGCCGCACGTCGGACTTGGCCGCCTCGATGATCCGCTCACCCTCCGCCTGCGCCTCGCGCAGAATTAGCTGCGCCTCTCGCTCCGCCTGTTCTCGAACCTCGCCGCGAAGCTGCTGCGCGGCGATGAGCGCATCGTTCAGCGCCTTGTCCCGCTCGCGGAACGCGCGTAGCTGCTCGTGAAAGCTCCGGGCCTTGGAGTCAAGATCCTGATTGATGCGCGTGAGCCGCTCCATCTCCTCGGCGACCTGATCCCTGAACTGATCGACGCGCGCTGGGTTGTAGCCGCGCAGCGCCCGGCCGAAGTCGTAGCGCCGCACGTCCAGTGGTGTAAGATGAAATGATTCGTCGATCATTTATCCCTCGCTCCGAAGAGGATGGTCCCGAGCCGCACCAGCGTCGCGCCTTCTTCTACGGCAATCTCGTAATCGTTCGACATTCCCATCGACAGCTCCTCGGCCGGATGTCCGGCCGCGATCAGTTCTTCGCGTGCTTCGCGAGCCTCCGCGAAGGTGCGATGGAGCTGCGACTCCGTTGCGCTAAAGCTAGCCATTGTCATCACTCCCCGAACCCGGATGCCCGACAGCGGAACGAGTCGCTCGGCTTCCGGCAGAAGCTCGGAGAGAGTGTATCCACCCTTTGAAGCTTCTCCCGAAAGATTCAGCTCGATCAACACGTCCACCGCTCGGCCGCGCCCGATTCCAAATTCGCAGGCCGCATCGGCGAGCCGCGGGCTGTCGAGCGAATGCAGCAACACGAACTGCTCCAGCGCCTTCACCTTGTTCCGCTGAAGATGTCCGATGAGATGCCAGCGTACCGGCACATCGACCGCGGCTATCTTCTTCAAAGCTTCCTGAACCTTGTTCTCGCCGACGTCGTGCAAGCCCACTTCATACGCTGCCCG
>JBGPHO010000008.1:0-21541 GCA_041484425.1 Gemmatimonadaceae bacterium | reverse complement strand
TGCACTGGTATCGCTGGCCATCCTGATCGGGGGGCAGCAGCAGGGGTCGAAGCGCTCGAAAAGATCTTCCCAGAGCCACGAACGCCGCGCCAGGCGCAAGCCGGTCAGACGTCCTGTAACAAGCTTCGTCACCGACTCTGGTGGCAAAGAGCTGATCGTCCGCGTGCTCGACATCGGACAGGGAGACGCCACTTACATCAGGAACGGATCGAGCAGGGTGATCATCGATGGCGGCCCCGATACCGCGGCGTTCGGACGCTATCTCGATTCGCTGAATCTCAACAACTCGACGATCGACGCGGTAATCCTCTCCCATCAGCATCTCGATCACTACAGCGGACTCCGCGAGCTGTTCAAAACCTCGAGGCGCATCCGCGTCCGATAT
This sequence comes from Gemmatimonadaceae bacterium, assembly GCA_041484425.1. Lineage (GTDB taxonomy): Bacteria > Gemmatimonadota > Gemmatimonadetes > Gemmatimonadales > Gemmatimonadaceae > UBA4720. The sequence continues at coordinate 21,156 of JBGPHO010000008.1, read as the reverse complement.
TTCTTCGAGAACAAAGATCCTTCCGCGGCCCTGACGCTGTACGAGCTTCGTGATTCCATACTGTCACGAATGGATCGCGACAGCCTGATCTACCGCGACACAGACGATCCGTGCTCCAACGGACGTCCGGTTTGCACCATCGCGATGACCGGCGGGGCGAAACTGCACATACTGGCGCCCCTCCCCAATGGCGACGGGCCCAATAACCGCTCGACTGCGGTGAAATTGATCGGGCCCGATTCTGCGTCATTTACGATGTGGCTCGCGGGAGATGCAGAGCACGAGGAGATCAGCTGGTTCGAGACCACGGGCTACGCTCGCGATCCCGGAATGCGGGTGAATGTTCTCAAGGCCGATCACCATGGGAGCTGCAACGGCGTCACACCACGTTACCTTGCGCTGACGAGTCCGCAGTGGGTCGTTGCATCACTCGCCGCGCGCAACGACTACGGCCACATGCACACCCAGGCGAAGAAGATCTACCGCGGCGCCCGTGCGCCCTGGTACCGAACCGATCAGAACGGCACGATCACCATCCGCACACCCGGGACAGCCGGTGGTGGCTTCACGATCACCCCGGAGCGCGCCGGCACAGATCTCGATGGACCGAGCGACCGCGAATCGCGACAACCTGGATGTGCGACGGAAGTGAGATAGACAGCCGGGCGGTTAGAGCTGGATATCACCACCACGATCGTTCTTCGACTTTCCAGACACCTGCTTCGCCGATTTGTCGAGTGCTTTCTTCTTCGCGCCCGCATCGGTTTCGATCAGAAGCGCGGATTTCTCTTCAGCTCTGTCGTGAGTCACCGACAACACATCGCCTTCCTTCACCCCTTCGGGCAATAACCACGCGGGAATCGGCGTTACTGCGCGGCCGTCAACTTCGATCGAAGCCGACCCATCTTCGATCACGTCGACGACCCACGTGTGCTTGGAATGTTTACTCATGACTGTTTCTCCCAGCGTAGGTGCCGCGCAAAAATGACCACGGGTTTCTAGAGTAGCACATGGCATGTCGTATGCGCCATTGCGCGTTTCCGAGCCGTATGGCTCGCCCCAATCATCGCACGAGATCACCCATGCACAGCGACTCAGGTCACACGACCTCCGTCTGGATGGACACTACCGAAGTGCCGCAGTTTCAACCGCTTACCCAGGATCTGCGGTCGAACGTCTGCGTGATAGGCGCCGGCATCGCCGGCATGACCACGGCTTATCTGCTCGCGCGCGCGGGGCGCGCCGTTGTGCTGATCGACGACGGGCAAATCGGCGGTGGCGAGACGAGCCGCACTACCGCTCACCTCACTGCGGCCCTCGATGATCGGTACTACAACATCGAGAAGATGCACGGCGAGGAAGGTGCCAAGTTGGCAGCCGAAAGTCATATGTCGGCGATACACCGAATCGAAACTATTGCATCGATGGAGGACATCGATTGCGATTTCCAGCGAGTCGAAGGCTTCCTCTTTCTTGGCGGTGAGTATACGCGCAAGGATCTGGAACGGGAGCTCGAAGCGACCCAACGCGCCGGAATAACCGATACGCAGCTGGTCGATCACATCCCCTTCGGATTTTGGGACAGCGGACCCGCGCTCCGCTTTCCTCGACAGGCCACCTTCCACCCGCTCAAGTACCTGAAAGGTCTCGCCCGCGCGATTCTTCGGGACGGGGGCAAAATCTACACGGGCGTGCACGCGGAGAAGATCGAGGATGGCGAGCCTGCACGGGTAACAACGAGCGAAGGCCACGTCATCAGCGCGGACAATGTCGTCGTTTGCACCAACACTCCGGTCAACGACTGGCTCATCATCCACAGCAAGCAGGCTGCTTATCGAACATACGTTATCGGCGCCCGAGTCCCGAAGGGATCAGTCCCGCACGGACTGTACTGGGATACTCTCGATCCCTACCACTACATTCGCCTCCAGCACGCCGAAGACAGATCCGGGCACGAGCTGGACTACGACATCCTGATCGTCGGCGGTGAAGATCACAAGACAGGCCAGGCCGCGGACACTGAAGAAAGATTCGTTCGTCTCGAGCAATGGACACGAGAGCGCTTTCCGATGATCGAGCGCATGGACTACCGCTGGTCGGGCCAGGTGATCGAGCCCGTCGATTACATGGCGTACATCGGCAAGAATCCGGGCGGCGACGAGCACATTTGGATCGCCACCGGCGATTCAGGAAATGGAATGACCCATGGCACGATTGCGGGCATCATCCTCAACGAACTGGTCCAGGGACGCAAGCATCAATGGGCTCGACTCTACGATCCTTCCCGCGTCAGGCTCCGCGCGACCCCTGAGTTCGTGAGGGAAAACGTCAATGTCGCGGAGCAGTACAAGGATTGGTTCACTGGCAGCGCTGGCAACGTTGCGGGAATCAAACCTGGTGAAGGAGCCGTCATCGGTCGCGGCAGGGGCAAGATCGCGGTCTACCGGGATGAGGGAGGCGACATTCATCAGCTGTCGGCGATCTGCACCCATCTCTACTGCATTGTTCACTGGAACGACACCGAGAAGACATGGGACTGTCCATGTCACGGATCACGCTTCGATCCGTACGGCAAGGTCGTCAACGGCCCGGCTATAGTCGGGCTGTCTCCGGCTTCTCGTGAACCGGAGCGGGAGAAGGAGAGGGACGCAGCAACGCAGTAGCTCGGTGATGTTTGCCATCATCGATCAGGCTGATCGCTTTCTCGACCGACTTTCCATCGACCGTCAATTGGGCCGTGCCGCGTTCGAGCGCGTCCGGATTCTCCACAGTGATTTCGTACGTCGATGACCTGAAGTGGTATTCGATGGTGAACATTTTCCACCTTGCGGGAATGCATGGCTCGATGAACAGCTCTTCACCGACCTGGCGGAATCCGAGTATCGCCTCGAGGGCCGTCCGGTACATCCAGCTCGCCGAGCCCGTATACCATGTCCACCCCCCGCGCCCGAGATGTCCTTTCGCGGTGTACACGTCGGCAGCGACGACGTACGGCTCGACCTTGTAGATATCGACCGCCTTCGCGGTGTTGGAGTGCGTGATCGGATTTAGCATCTGGAACAGCTCGAATGCCCGATCGCCGTCTCCCTGGAGCGCTGTCGCCAGCACGGCCCAGAGAGCGGCGTGCGTATATTGGGCCCCGTTCTCGCGTACGCCCGGCAGATAACCCTGAATGTAGCCGGGATCGTGCGTCGTCTTGTCGAACGGCGGCGTGAGCAGCAGAATGAGCCGCGCGTCCTCACGGACCAGATACTTGTTCAGCGACTGCATGGCGATCCGGGTTCGGTCTGCACTCCCCGCGCCGGAAATGACGCTCCAGCTCTGCGCAATCGAGTCGATCTTGCATTCATCGCTCGTGCGCGATCCGAGCGGAGAGCCGTCGTCGAAGTACGCCCGGCGATACCATTCTCCATCCCACGCCGAGCTCTCGGCCGCCTGGGCGTAGCCTTCGGCTTTTGCCAGCACTTCATCGCGGACCTCTATGTCGCCCCGTTTTTCGGCGTGAACCGCGAACTTGCGCAGCGTCGAGATCAGGAACCACGCGAGCCAGACGCTCTCTCCTTTACCCTCGATTCCGACTCTGTTCATTCCGTCGTTCCAGTCACCACTGCCGATAAGGGGAAGGCCGTGCACGCCAGCGGTGCACGCTTTCCTCAGGGCTCGAACGCAGTGGTCGTAGATGCTGCCGACATCGGAAGTGACTTTCGGCAGGTCGTAGATCTCGTGCTCGTCCGGGTTCAGCTGCCGCATTGTCAGGTAAGGAACTTCGACATCGAAGATCCCACGATCGCACGAGACGTTTACATAGTGGTCGATGACGTACGGAAGCCAGATCAGATCATCCGAGAATCGCGTTCGTACCCCGCGACCGGTCTGCGGATGCCACCAGTGCTGAACGTCCCCTTCCACGAATTGGCGGGACGCCGCTCGAACTATGTGCTCTCTCACGACTTCCGCGTCTGCGTACACAAACGCCATCACGTCCTGCAGCTGGTCGCGGAACCCGAACGCGCCGCTCGACTGGTACAGCGCGGTGCGCGCCCACATGCGGCACGATAGCGCCTGGTACAGAGACCATCGATTCACCATCAGGTCGAACGTCGGCTCCGGTGTCTTGACCTTGATGGTGCCCAGTCTCTTTTCCCAGTCGCGGATGTTCGAATCGACCGCTCGTTTCGCATCGGCGGATGTACGGTTTCGCGCGATGATCTCCCGGACCGCATCTTCGCCCTCGGCTGCGCCCAGAAGCATGACGATCTCACGTGTCTCACCCGGCTCGATCGTGACGCTCACCTGGAGCGCGCAGCACGGATCGATCGTCGCGCCGATCGCTCCTGACAATCCAGCGCGCTCGAGCGCCGCGGGACTCGATATCGTCCCGTTTCTGCCGAGGAATTCGCGGCGGTCGGCTGTATAGTAGGCGACGCGCTCGCTGATCGATGCGAACGCGACGGTCTCCGCGAACTGGACGTCGAAATAATTGCGCGCGAACATCGACTGAGTTGCTTCGTCGAAGCTCGTACGAATCTGATACTGTGTCAGCTCGCGATTTACGCCCAGCACCCACTCCACATACCAGGTGAGCGTGAGCTTCTTCCGCACGGCTCCGTCGTTGCGCAGTGTCAGGACGCTGATCTTGACCGGATCGGCTTGATCGACGCCGAGCCTGAACGAACTCGCCAATCCCTTATGCGTATGATCGAAGACGGAGTAGCCAGCGCCGTGTCGAACCCTGTACGGGGTCGGCTCACGGATCGGACAGGGCGTCGCCGTCCATAGGTCTCCGTTCGCATCGTCGCGAAGGAAAACGCAGTCGCTCGATGGGTCCCGCACCGGATCGTTGTGCCACGGAGTGAGGCGAAAGAAGAAGCTGTTCCCCGCCCAGGTCGTACCGCTCCCACCTTCGCTGACGATGAACCCGGCCACCGGATTCCCAACGACGTTGACCCATGGCGCCGGCGGTAGGTCGCTGCCGGTCAGGTGGATCTCATACTCACCGTCCTCGTTGAATCCGCCGAGTCCGTTGAAGCACCGGAGGCCCGTGCCGGGATCAGCAGTCTCCGCATGAATCGCAACTGTGCCGAGAGGAACGATGTCGCGGTTCATGATCTCGAGCTTGGGCGGATACCGGTCCTCCACTCCCGGGAACTCGAGGAAGTTTCCAAGCCCCAGCCCGTCGCAGTTGACCTGCACACGCGCCATCGCCTTGAGCAGCGTGATCTCTTCCGGCTGGAGGAGATCAGCTCGGCGGATGAACACACCACCCGGTCGGTCGAGCAGTCCCGCCTCGCTGGATGCCATGGTGGTTGCCAGTAGCTCGTCGCTCAGCTCCTGCATGTACGTCGCGGGATGCACATTCAGAATCACCAGATCGCAGGTGATTCCCTTGAGCCTCCAGTAGTGGTGCGTCCTGAGCAGCTGCCTCACGCTCGGCATCCCGACGGCGCTTTCGATTGTGGCGAGGAGTATCGGCCAGTCGCCGGAGATGCCAAGCGTCCACAGCGCCTGTTGTCCGAGTTTGTTCTCCTCGACGGCGCTTTGTGCCGGCCGGAATCCCGGGTGTGGAAACATCAAATGACCGGCGAGGTCCTGATACAGCGCCGCATCGGCAGGCGCGATGCCGAGATCGCGCAGCTCCGCCTGTGCCTGCGCCCACGACAGGTCAAGGGCGCGCCGCGCACTGTATGGATCGTGATACAGGTCGGCCAGTTCTATCGCGCGCTCTTTCTGCTCAGTGATGAAAGTCGTGAATGCCACATGCGTCGACCCGCCTGGTGGAATCCGCACTTTTACACGCAGTGAGAAGATCGGATCGAGCACCGCGCCAACGGTTCCCGACAGGTCCGCGCCTTCATCGAGCGCTTCCGCATTCCTCACCGAGCGCCCGCGACCGATGAATCTTGCGCGATCAGTCTCACATGTGACCTTCCCGACGAGCTCCGGCCCACACGCTACAACGTGGGTGCACCAGATCGCTGCCTCAGTCGCAGAGCGAGAACGCCGTGTGGCCAACAGTGCCGCCTTCCCTTCCAGGAATTCCGTTTGCACGAAAAGATTGGCGAACGCTGGATGGGAACGGTCAGTATCAGGGGGCGCCAGCACGACCTCGGAGTAACTTGTCAGCTCGATCTCACGCGTCTGAAGTGACCGGTTCGTCAGCATCACACGCCGTACTTCCGCCGCATCGTCGGATGCGACCGCAATTTCCGTAACGGTGTCGATGTCACCATCGCGGCGAATGAACGTGATGCGGTCGCTCGCGAACAGCACACGGTACCACTGCGGCTCCGTGCCCGATGGCTGATGCGCTGTCGACCAGACGTGGCCGGTGCTCAAGTCCTTCACATAGCACCATTGCCCGTAGTTGTCGCGCGTTGAGTCGTGGCGCCAACGGGTGACGGCGAGATTTCCGTAGCGGCTGAAGCCGCCGCCCGCGTTCGTGATCAGAGTCGTGTACGGCACATTCCCGAGAATGCCGACGACGGGCTGCGGCGTGTGTGGCGTCTCGATCTCGCGTACGGCGGGCTTCTCCATCTCGCTCGGTACCCGCGCCACATCGTCGCCTTGAACGTCCTGCACCGTGAGCCGGCGTGGGATCCGCTCCTGCAGCACTAGCTCTGCCGAACGCACCAGCGGATCCAGGTGAAAGCGGCGCGGCCATATCTGCCGGTTGATCGCGTTGTCGAGAGCGACGATGCTCATCCCGATGTGGTGCGCCATGAAGGTGCACACGATCGTCTTGCGGGAACCTGGTGAGGGCCGGGTGTAGTCGAGGGCGTCACGGAATCCATACGGGCCGAGCGCGCCCTCCGCCTCAAGAGTCGTGAGATTCCTGAGCGACTGGCGCGGTTCCACTAGCATCGCCAGCACTGTAGCGTACGGCGCGATCACGAGCTCCTTGCTCAGCCCACGCTTGAGCGCGAGATCCGGAACACCAAAGCCGCGGTACTGGTACGTGTGCAGCCGGTCGCGCACCGCGTACGCTGATTCCGACACACCCCACGGTACGCCCCGCTCCGCGCCATAGGCAATCTGGCGCCTGACGCTTCCCTTGTGCGTCTGGTCGAGCAGCGTGAAGGGGAAGGTTTGCATCACCAGAGCCGGCATCAGGTATTCGAACATGCTGCCGCTCCAGGAGAGCAACGTTCTTGTCCCCGCTGTGGCTGTGAGCGAGCGGCCCAGCCTGAACCAGTGGTCCACCGAGACATCGTCCTTCGCGATCGCTATGAATGACGCGAGCCGTGACTCGGAGGCGAGCAGATCGTAATACGAGTTGTCCACGGTGTTGCTGCCGATGTGATAACCGATCGTGAACAGCTTCCGCTTGATGTCGTACAGGAAGCGGAAATCCATCTCCACCGCATACGCGTGCGCCCGCTCCGCGATCGCCTTCAGGCGTTTTGCATCGAGATCGGAGCAGGCGGGATCCTTCAGCATCTCGTAGCAGGCCTGCTTGAGCGCGATGAGGTGTCCGGCGAAGTTTCCGCTGTCCACCGTCGACACGTACCCCGGCTCGAGCACACGGAGCTCGTTCAGATCGTACCAGTTGAAGAAATGGCCGTGGAAGCGCCGCATCCGCTCGAGAGACCGGAAGACTTTCTCGACACGGTCGATCATGTCCGATCTGGTGATGAAGCCAAGGTCCACCGCGCTCACCGTCGAGAGAAGCTGGAGCCCGATGTTGGTTGGCGACGTCCGGAGCGCGAGAACCGGCTCGGGGTCCTCCTGAAAATTGTCGGGCGCGAGCCAGTGAGTTTCCTCCGTCACGAACTTGTCGAAGTACGTCCAGTGCAGCTTCGCAAATCGAACCGCTGCCTGCCGCTCCGCGTCGGTCAGATGTATCTCGCCGAGAATTGCCGGCCGGCTGAGCGCGAACGCGATGCTCGGGCTCGCAAACCACGCGAGCACCAGCGGCAGTGTCCCCATGATGAACAGAAAACGTTCGTCCGAGGACAGGGTGCCGCGGACCGTTACGTGAAGGCCGATCAGCGCACCCAGAATCAGGCACAGCGCGGTAACCGGCCACATCTTGCGCCAGGTTTCCCGTTGTGATCCAACCCCGAGCGCGCGCTCGACCTGCGATGCGGTTTGCCACTCGAGAAGATTACGGTGGCTGATCGACAGCCTATACAGCGTGCGGACGATCGCGTCAGCAGACACGACGGCCTGATGCGGGAGGAACGCGACAGCCAGAGCGAATTGCTGCGCGTTCGTAATTGCATCGCGCCCCACGGCCAGATAGTACGCCAGCCATGATTGGTCGCGCGGTGGCCGCAGCAGTGAGATCGTCAGCGAGAACAGCCAGGGAAACGCGACCACCACCAGTACGATTCCCGTCCACTGAACGAAGGGACCCGGAAGCAGGAACCAGCCGACGATCAGCATCATCAGCTGAAAGATCTCGACCAGACTTCGGCGCAGATTGTCGAGGATCTTCCAGCGCGATATCGCGGACAGGCGGTTTTGCATCCGCCCGTCCGGACCTGGAACCGTGCCCTTCAGCCACCCGAGCAGCTGCCAGTCGCCGCGAATCCACCGGTGCTTCCGGCGCGTAAACGTCAGATATCGCGCCGGATAGTCGTCGTACACCTCGATATCCGTCGCCAGCCCGGCACGCGTCCATGTTCCTTCGATCAGGTCGTGGCTGAGCAGCGTGTTCTCGGGAAATCTCCCGTGCGTCGCTTCCTCGAACGCATCGACGTCGTAGATCCCTTTTCCAGTGAAGCTCCCCTCGCCGTAGAGATCCTGGTATACGTCGGATACGGCTGTCGTGTAGGGATCGACACCCGGGTGTCCCGAGTGGATGGAGGCGAAGTAGGATTTGTGCGCGCTGGTGAGCGACACGCCGACCCGCGGCTGCACGATTCCGTACCCCTCGGTGATGCGCCCGATTTGTGGATCGTAGTGCGCGCGGTTGAGCGGATGCGCGATCGTTCCGACGAGAAGCTGCGCCGCATCTCGGGGCAGTACCGTGTCCGAGTCGAGCGTTATGACGTAGCGCACGAGGGCGAGCCTGCTCGTATCACCGACGATGGTGGTAAACGCGTCTCTCGCTCCGCCCCGCAGGAATTTGTTGAACTGGGCGAGCTTACCACGCTTCCTCTCCCAGCCCATCCACACGTTCTGGTTCGGATTCCAGAGCCGCGGGCGATGAAAGAGGAAAAACACATCCTCCCCCGCATTTCCGTATCTCGCGTTGAGGCTCTTGGTGCCAGCCGTCGCCGCGGCAAGAATCTCCTCGTCGTCCGGCCTGTGCTCGGTTGGCGAGTCCGTGAAATCGCTCAGTATCGCGAATTGTAGATTCGGGTCGCGGTTGGCGAGGTACTGCACCTCGAGGTGCTCGAGCGCCTCCTCCACCCCGTGTACGCTTCCAAGGAGCGTCGGCACGACCACCGCGGTCATGTATCCTTCCGGAATTCCGTCGTCGCGTAGCTCGAGCTTCGACAGCAGCCGCGGCGGCATCAGCAGCGTTATGAGCTGGTTGATGACACTGATTCCGATCTCGCTCGCCGGTATTAGTGCGACGAGCACGATGACCAGCTGAACCATCAGCGATGCGCCTTCTACGACTTCCAGAATTACGGCGAGCGCGAGAATGGTGGAGACCGTTATTCCGCCGAAATACAGCGTGTTGGGGTGCCGCTGCGTCCAGCGATACAGCCATTCTCCCGGCGGTGGAGTGTACTCGACCTTCTCCTCAAGAACCCGGCGCCCCTTGTCCACGAGGAAGTAGCCGACATGCGCGTGTCTTGCATCGTTCGGATCGGCGAGCTTCGCCAACGCCAACACTTCACTCGCAATTTCTTCTTCCGGCCGTTTCACTCGCTTCGCGATGTGCTCGATCACGTGACGGTAGTGATCCCGGGTCCCGAACGTCATCGAGGCGTAGTGGCCGCTCGGATCCTGGCGGAGAAGTTTTTCTGTCGCACTCTGCGATTCGACGAATTCCTTCCAGTCGAGTCTCGAGATCGTGCGAAGACTCGTGATGCTGTTCGCGACCGTCACCTGCGTCAACGCCACTCTGCGATTCGATCGCGTTGCCGCTTCTTCCGCGCTCGGCCCGTCTTCTGCGATCCACTGCTCAAGCCATATCAGTGGCGTGAAGTTCGTCTGGTACGACCGGACCTGTTGTAGGAACCGCGCTACCCAGGTCGGCGTGAACGGCGGATGATCGTCTACGAACGCGGCTAGTGCAGTCGCAAGCGCCCGCGAAGACTCCTCACTCGCTTCACGCAGCGTTGTGGCGGCTCGGTCGGCTGACTCGACTTCCTGCAAGCGAGCCGCGACACGCAGCGCCATTCTCCGGATGTTCTCGACGAGACCCAGTCGGAGCATCGTCGGGATCGCCCACAGCTCCCCCATGCGGATCGGAGTGACAGTCTGATACTCGCGCACGAAGAGCGTGATGTTGTCGAGGTCAAGGTGGCCTTCCGTATGCGCGATCAGCTCGATTGCCACTTCGTACGCTCGCGGATAACCGGCGAGCGATCCTGTGGCGAGCTTGGGAAGCTCCTCGTAGTAGCCCTTGGGAAGATTCGTCCGGATCTCCCTGATGTGCTCCTGGACGATGTAGAAGTTGTCCAGCAGCCAATCTCCGGCCGGGCTGATGTCGAGGCCGCGTTCAGCGCCGCTGTTCAGCTCGTGATAGACGCGGTCGAGTACTTCTCGCGTATCCTCGAGACGAAGAAGAAGAGGGCCGGCACCCCGCTGTTTTTGCGCCGGGAGCAGATGATGTCCGCGCGCTACGGCTCGCGCGCGTTCACCAAGTCGCTCGAGGCCGAGTACCTCGCCGCGAATCGGACCGACGAGTTCTTCGCCAGATCCGTTTCGCGAACGGCCGAACAGACGACTCAGAATTGTTGTTGGAGCTTTGGGCGGGATTGCTGTTGCCACGTCACTTACTCAACACCAGAGGTATGCCGCTCTCGGTTGGGGCACGCCCGCATAATATCCCGTTTTATCTACTCGGCGTAATACGCCTGGATGCAGAGAGTCACCAGCCGCTGGCGGACACGCTCGTACTGATCTGCGTTTTGTGGTCGCAAAGACTCGGCGAGGGAGTTCCACATCTCCTTGAAAATGACTATGAGCTCCTCGGGACGAACGTCGTTTTCGTGCGCCTCTTGGCCAATTCTCTTCAACAGAACGGCAAGCTCCGGCGTCGGGCCTTCGGGTCTCCTGAACTGCTCTGTGAGCGCAGTCCGCAGTTCTTTCATGGTGCTTTCTGAGAGTGGGCTCACAGATATTGGGCAATAGTTTTCCCCACTCTCTCATTTGTTTGCGAAGAGTGGACATTTGTTCCTGAAATATCTAAGCGATAGTTTCGCCGTGCGCCAGAGAATCAGAAAGGTCCGTAAGTTCTCGGGTTAAGCGGCATCCCCTCTTCCTGGCCGGCAGCGGGTAATGGGTTGATTCTCGCACGCAAAGGGGTCGTCACCGGACTGTTAGGGCTTATGGTACGGCTTCATGGTTTTCAGCTGACGCTCGTGGGAAGGGAGGACAGGCAATAGGTGCCTCACGCTTCCTACGTATCCCGAAAAACCAAACGCCCCTCGTTCGGGGGGCGCTCGTCGTCAGACTTTTTTTGCTTTGTGCGCGCTCCCTTTCTCTCCATGTTTCGGGATGGGGCCCGCGTTCTTCTCGCTCTCCTTGAGGTGTTGCTTGTCCAGTTCAAGTATCTGCTCGTCGTCCGTTCGATTTTTCTAACCGGTCGTGCTGGCATCACGTTGATGCTTCCCGTTCGGATCCATCTCTCCCTCTTTCAGATTGTAGGGTTGCGAAACGTACAGGAAGTATGCTTAGCCTGACTCTGTCCGACGCTGGAAGCACTCCAGGTTACATCCGCTAACGAATTCGAATTCCGCCCATCAACCGGAAAAGAGTGGCATCTGCCGGCACGGAGTAGACCTGGGCTCCGACATCCAGAATCTCCTTAAGGACGGCGGTCACCCCGCCGAAGACGGCGGCACGATAGAGTGGTTGTTCGAGCTCGACCTGGGTCATGTCGACACTACCGGTCTGACTAGTAAACCCAACCTGAAAGTGGGGATCGATCCTGTTCACGCCCGCGCCACCATAGAATGAGATCCCGCGGACCCCCGGGGCAAACCCCGCTGCGACTTCGCCCCCAAACATGTCAGGATGGAAAGTGTCTTTCGATGGACTCGTCCCGTAGCAGGGACTCGAGGGCGCAGTTTGCTGAAGCTGCGATTTCGGGCAAGTGATTGCCCCTTTGACGTTTCCAAACGTGCCATGCACGCGCAGCATGAGAGTCGTTCCATTTGAAACAGGGCCGAGCGCGAAATGGCGAGCCTGCGACACGGCGAAGCTGAAGAGATTCGGTGTAGCTCTCGCGATCGTAACCGGAGGAAGGTATGCGGCCTCGAGGGCAAAGCCGAATGGACCGCCGATCGTGATTCTGGGCCGCCCAAATACGGGGGAGAGTGAGGTGTGCTCGCTCTTCTGGGTGAAGCATCGGCCCGTCTGCTCGATCGCGGGATCCGGCTTGGGAATGTATTCCGCCTCCGCACCAATCCGGATGCTGGCGGGCATAAGCACTTCCGGCGATATGGCCGGCGAGAACACGATCGGCGCCGTGTAGAAAGCGAGGAGCTTCCCTTCGTTGCTGCCGGTTGGGACACGACACTGCGCGGTTGCTTCTCGCTGGGCGGTGAAGAGTAGCACTCCGATGAATAGACCTCGACGCATTCTTGCTCCTGTTCGGTAGAACTCCTGATTAGCGACTAAGCTAAAGGTGAACCCCTGATGCGGCGACGATTGATCGGCAAGCGCAGCGATCCAACGCGCCAGCGTATGGCTGGGCCGGGCGAACGTTCACCCTAATGTTCTGACGTGATCGAAAGATCAGCGACCCCCTGACGAACGAGCCTTCCGCCCGTACGTGCGAAGCATGCATTCCGAGTAGAACGCTGGATGCTCCAGGTACGCGCTCCATGTTTTGTTCACGCGCATCATTTCCTTGTCGTAAGCCAGGAAAATCGCTGTCTTCTCGCGCGCCTGATCGGTTGACCGATTGGCGGCTCGCGTTGCGAGCGCGTAGCCGACGTAGTACTGCGTGTTCCACCTGAGTCCCTTACGCAAATCGTCCACGAGCAGGCCAGCCATGCGGTGATCGAAGTGATCGTGCGGATTCGCCGTGACGCTCGGATCGCTCGCGTGCACAACGAGATTCTCGGCGGCGGAGCTGGAACCGATCAGCTCGCTCACGGTGGCCATTAGATCGCTCCATCCGCGGTAGGTGGCGCTTCCATCAACCGCGGTGATGACCGCGAGTTTTTTCGCGCGCAGCCTTCTCAGACTTTCAAAGTCATGGCGTGCGAACCCCGCGCCGTTTCTCTTCCCGTCCGGCAGTCGTAGAAAGTAGGACTCTGTATTGGCGATCACACATTTTCGAATGGAGTGCTCGAGCACGTCGCTCGTCGAGCATGTAAGTGCGGAGGAGTCAGCCGCAGCTACACCAATTGCGAGACGCGTCGATTGTAGCGCCGCCCGTTCCCGTGTCTGCCAGTAGAGAGAATCCCGTCCGGCGTCCCCGGCGGTGAGATATACGAAGGTCACTGAGCTCCCGGCCGCGATTTTTTTTGCGGCGACGTCTCCCATGAAAAGCTGCCAGTCGTCCTGATGGGCAACGACGAACACATCGCGTTGAGCAGGCGCGACGTTAAATACATAACTAACAGACTGGGGTGACCATCCGCCGCCCATCACCGCTAGCTGAATTAACCCTGCAAGCACCTGGAGTCGAACAATCGTCAAAGGGGCATTCCGAAACAAAGGGTTTACGACGCTTCATCATGGTGGGGAGGTCCTAAGCCTTCGTACCTCGCTCCCTATTACCTCGCACCTCCTACCTTGTTCTTCTCGCTCAAAATACCCCAGATACACAAAGCGGGTGCACACTAAGTGCCCCCGCTTTCATTAGATGGTTATCTAACGCCAAACTACTCGACTTTGACTGCCTCGACCTCGATGCCAATCTTGATCTCGTTTCCCACAGCGACGCCGCCTGCCTCCAAAACCTGGTTCCAGGTCAGGCCGAAATCCCGACGATCAATCTTGCCACTCGCGCTGAACCCCGCTCGCTCGCCACCCCATGGATCCTTGGTCTGGCCCTCGAATTGGACGTCGAGCGTGATCGGACGAGTCACATCACGGATCGTCAGGTCGCCGGTGAGCTTGAACGCCTTCCGATCCCCCTCGATGCTGGTGCTTCGGAACTTGATCTCGGGATACTTCTCAACGTTCAGGAAATCACCCGAGCGAAGATGATCGTCCCGTTGGTCGGTGCGAGTATCGATGCTTGCCGCCTTGAGAGTCGCTTCGACCGAAGAATTTCTCGGATTCCTTTCGTCAATGTTGATGATGCCGTCGATATCTGTGATCCGTCCCTTGACGGTCGTGATCATCAGATGCTTGGCGGAGAACTCGACAGCAGTGTGCGTCGGGTCGAGCTTCCATTGGGTCTTGGCTCCGGTAGCAGGAGCCGTCTGAACTGGTGCGGTCATCGTTTTCCTCTCGAATCTTGTGCGGGTGGAGTTATTGAGCCCTTATTTAGTCCGCTAAAGGCTATGGACTTACTATGAGTATGCTAGTATACTAAAGTAAGTTAGTTGTGTCAAGCGCCCATATTTATAACTTCCTGTCATGACCGAGCGCTCCTCGCCCGTCTCACCAGTTTGCTCCCGCTTTCACCGCGCCATCGAGCTCATCGGTAGCCGCTGGACAGGGGCCATCCTGCAAACCCTGCTTCAGGGAAAGACGCGCTATGCGGCCATCAAAGGAGCGATTCCCGACATCACAGACCGGATGCTGTCGGAACGGCTTCGCTCACTCGAGGGGGAAAAACTGGTGCTCCGGGTTGTGATCCCCGAGAGCCCCGTGCGCGTTGAGTACGAGCTGACCCCCAAAGGGCGCGAGCTCCAGAATGCGCTGCGAGAGATCGGCAGCTGGGCCGAACGCTGGATACCGCTCGAACGCGGCGAAATCAACGAGACCGCCACCGAATCAAAAGCCGGCAAGCATCGCCGCACACACCGCCCGCACAAAGCCAGACCTGCGTGACTGGATCATAAGACGCCAAGTAGATTTTAGCGTCATTTTTCACGACATCCCCCGCTCCCACCCAGATCACTCCCATAGTGGAGAACCACTGATGCGCACGCTGCTCTCCTCGCTCATGATTTCGGCCACCGGTTTCGTTCTCGCACCAGCCCCAGCCGACACACCATTGCGCGGATTCTTCCCGCAATCGGTTCAGGCAGAGCGTGAGCTGGAAGCACGATTCAAGGCGATGCCCGATCCCGCGCGTATGCGAGAATCCATGCGCCGCCTGAGCGCACGTCCGCACCATGTAGGCTCGGCTTACGACAGGGACAACGCCGAGTGGCTTCTCGACCAGTTCAAGTCCTACGGGTGGGACGCGCATATCGAGAACTTCGACGTTCTCTTTCCGACTCCGGTCGACCGCGTCGTCGAACTCGTGGCTCCGACGACCTTCAAGGCGTCGCTCCGGGAGACGGCGCTCCCCGAGGACCCAACATCAAATCAGCAGTCCGAGCAGTTGCCCTCATACAACGCCTATTCGATCGACGGAGACGTTACCGGTCCCCTCGTTTTCGTCAACTATGGAGTGCCAGCCGACTACGAGGAGCTGGAGCAGCACGGCGTTTCGGTCAAAGGCGCAATCGTGATCGCGAAATACGGCGGCTCGTGGCGCGGCATCAAGCCCAAGGTCGCTGCTGAGCACGGCGCGATAGGATGCCTGATCTATTCAGATCCTAGAGATGATGGTTACGCCGGCGGCGACGTCTTCCCCAGGGGACCGATGCGTCCGGCTCAGGGAGTTCAACGCGGTTCCGTCGCGGATATGCCCGTCTATCCAGGCGACCCGCTGACGCCGGGAGTCGGTGCCACCAAGAACGCGAAGCGCCTCACCGTCGCACAGGCCGCCACCATCACCAAAATTCCGGTGCTGCCGATTTCATACGGCGATGCACAACCGTTGCTCACTGCCCTCGGAGGTCCCATCGCTCCAGCTGCGTGGCGCGGTGGCCTTCCCATTACCTATCGCCTCGGTGCAGGGCCTGCGCGCGTTCATCTCCGCGTCAAGTCTGACTGGAGTCTGAAGACGCTCTATGATGTAATCGCCAGACTTCCCGGCACGACCGAAGCGGACCAGTGGGTCGTCCGCGGCAACCACCACGATGCGTGGGTGAACGGCGCTGAGGATCCAATCTCGGGTCTCGTCGCCGAGCTCGAGGAAGCACGGGCATTGGGCGCGCTGTACAAGCAGGGATGGCGGCCGAAGCGCACCATCATCTACGCCGCCTGGGATGGCGAGGAGCCCGGCCTGTTGGGTTCGACCGAATGGGCAGAGACACATGCTGACGAGCTGAAAGCGCATGCAGTCGCCTACGTGAACAGCGACGGCAACGGCCGGGGAATCCTCGGTGTGTCAGGATCACACTCGCTGGAAAAATTCATCAATGGCGTTGCGATGGATGTGGAAGATCCCGAATCAGGTGTGAGCGCGTGGAAGCGGACGCAGGCATCCCGGATCCTCACCGGGTCCACGGATGTCCGCCGCGAAGCTCGCGATCGCGAGGATCTTCGGATCAGCGCTCTCGGATCAGGATCGGACTACTCGTCATTCATCGATCATCTCGGCATCGCGTCGCTCAACCTTGGATATGGTGGAGAGGATGACGGCGGGATCTACCATTCGATCTACGATGACTTTTTCTGGTACACGCATTTCAGCGACACGTCTTTTGTCTACGGTCGCGCGCTTGCCCAGACCGCCGGCGTCGCGGTGTTGCGGCTCGCGAACGCGGATCTACTGCCTTTCGCGTTCACGAATCTCGCGGAGACCATCCAGACATACGTCAAGGATCTCCAGTCTCTCCGCGACAAGCGAGCCGAGCAGGTTACCGAACGCAACCGGCAGATCGAGGATGGCATCTTCAAGGTCGCTAGCGACCCGCGTAATCCAGTGACTGCTCCTCAACGCCAGCAGCCCGTGCCACAATTGAATTTCGCGCCCCTGCTCAACGCCCTCGATTCACTCAATCATGCCGCTTCCCGTTACGACAAGGCCTACAGTCGCGCCGTGGGGGAAGGACGCGCTGCCGTCGCCAAGGGTGTGAACACCAGGTTGGTTCAGGCGGAGCGCGCACTCACATCGACGGAAGGTCTGAAGAACAGGCCGTGGTATGTCCACCTGCTCTACGCTCCCGGGTTCTACACGGGCTACGGCGTCAAGACAATACCGGGTGTCCGCGAAGCGATCGAACAGGGCGAGTGGCAGGACGCGGATCGTGAGATTGCCCGCGCTGCAGCCGCGGTAGAGCGTGAGGCGTCATTGATAGGCGGTATCGCTACGACTCTCACCGGCGGCTCATGATTCGCCAGCGGCGTTACACGGATCAGTAAGTGGCCTCGTAGTTCAAGCGAAAGCCTCGCCCTGGTTGCGGGATAAAATCTTTGATCACCGAAAGATTATCTCGGTACACCCGGTTGAGCACGTTATCGCAATGGATGCTGATGTTGTTCAGGACGCGTTGACGCGCAAACCGCATCCCGAGTCCGAGATTCACTACAGTATATCCGGGAGTTGGCGTGTCGCCCTCGCCTAGTCGCGTCTGACTCGCTGCAACACGCGTTTCGATCAGACCCATATAGGTTCTGTCCTGATATGTCGCCCGCACAAGGCCTCTTAGCGGAGGCGTGAAGGGCAGCGGCACATTCTGTCTGGTGTCCTCGGCGTTCACATAGTCAGCGCTTGCCTTGAGCGCGAAATACTGGGCCGGCTGGACGGTCATGCTCGCGTCAAGACCGTACAACCGCGCGTTGGTTGCACCGAATTGACGCACTGGAAAACCCTGAATTATGTCGCCACGCAGGAACCCGTAGATGTAGTTATGGATGCTGTTTGCATAGGGCGATAATTCAAAGGACGCATTTGCGAAGTTGCCTTTGAGCGACGCGTCCACGCCCAATCCGGTTTCTGGTTCGAGCTCCGGGGTGCCGACGGTGTACGTGCCACTTGGCGCATCGAGTCCG
This sequence comes from Gemmatimonadaceae bacterium, assembly GCA_041484425.1. Lineage (GTDB taxonomy): Bacteria > Gemmatimonadota > Gemmatimonadetes > Gemmatimonadales > Gemmatimonadaceae > UBA4720. The sequence goes on along the minus strand of JBGPHO010000008.1, from coordinate 3,075 downwards.
TTCGCGAACAGCTCCTGAACGGTAGGTGCGCGAAACGATCGCGCCAGGCTCAACGATCCTGTCAATTGCGGCGTGAGCTGCTGAATCGCGCCGAGTGAGGCCGTCAGTGCGTTGGAAAGACGGGAGGCGTCGAGCGTTTGGAAATTCGGGTCAGTCGACTGCGGATCAGGAAGTGTCTGGATCTTGTTGTAGTCGTACCGCAGGCCGGTTTGCAGGCGGGTCTTTTCCGCCGCGGGATATTCTTCGTAGGCGTACGCCGCAAATCCAGTCGTGCGTGAGTTCGGACCCAGCGGCTCGTCGCCCTGTATGCTCATGTTCTCAATGTTCGTCCACAACCCCAGCGTGCCCTGGAGCTTGCCGAACGGCTGCTGCTGCAGCTGCAACACACCGTTGAGCTCCTGCTTATGGAAATGGGTTGCCTCCGGATCGGAGACCCCGCTTGCATCTTGCGCCGTTGGGAATTCAGAGTGGTTGTAGTTGTTGTAGCTCGCGTTGAGCTTTACCCGATTTATGAATCCGAATCCGCCGTTGAAGAGGCTGCGAAATTCGACAGTGTTCCGGCGCTGCGCGATGCGTGACGTAGTCGGAGGCACGTTCACAAAATCCGGATTGGGCGGCACTCCGGGTATGCCGTAGTTCACCTCGAAGTGCTTGCCGCCGATGCCGATTGATCCGAGGTCACTCTGGTATGCGTAGCCGACACCTGCTTCGGCGCTATGGTCAAACGTCTGCGGCATCCGGTCGAGGTTGAAGACCGTGCCGGTCTCGGGGTCGGTATAGCTCCCCGAAGGAATCCGGATATTGCTGGCCCTGACTCCTCCAGCCGACACCCGAAACGCCTGCTGGCCCAGACTGTAGACGTTGTTGAAATAGCCCGCACTCTCGCCGCTGACCGTGTTTCCTTCGACTGCGGCTGTGCCTGAAACGGAATGGTCCGACACCGCAGGGACGATATCGGTGATCATGTTCACGATTCCACCGATTGTGCTGGGGCCATAGAGAATTGTCGCGGGTCCACGAACCACGTCGATCTGCAAGATGCCGATTGCCTCGATCGGGGTAGCGTGCGCAGGATCGAAAGTCGCCAGGTCACCCATGCGAAGGCCATTCTCGAGAATCAGCACTTCGTTGTCGCCCAGGCCTCGCAGAATGGGTCGTGATGGAGCAGACCCGAGGCTGCGCACCGCAACGCCGGGAAGATCCGAGATCTTCTCCGCGAAACTCGTCCCCGGACTGTTCTGGAATTCCACCTGCGACTTGGACGCCGTCGATTGATACTGTTCGTCGGAAATCCGCGCGGTGGGCGATGCCGAGACCACGACCTCTCTTAGGTGGATCGCGGATTCCCTCAGATTGAACGACACCCTCGCGGTCCCGCTCGTCACGTTGACAGTATCGGTCGCCGATGCATACCCGGTGACACCGACGTTCACTCTGTAAATCCCCTTGGGAACATCGGAGAAGCTGAACTGCCCTTGCGCACCCGTATGCTCGATGCGATCGAGCTCGAGGAGTCGAACCGTTGCGCCAACTATGGGGCGTCCCGCGGTCTGAACCGTTCCAGTGATGGTTTGGGCTCGAAGCGTGACCGGCCACAAGAGCAGCGAGCCAAACACGATGCACGTCGTGATCGACAAACTTCTAATCGCGCTCATGCAAGCCGCTCGTGCGGACATTTCGACCTCGTACTGGGATTTTAGGCGGCGGGCGCTGGATCTTCCGTGTACTGGAGCGAAGTCGTGAAGATCTCTTCGGCGCGCAGCAGTGAACATCGCCAATGGCTAGGGACGGAATCGAACCGCCGACACGCGGATTTTCAGTCCCCGGAATTCAGTTCGCTTGAACAATATCTCAATTGCTGATGTTGCAGCAAGTATCAACTAATACACGGCTTACTTTGACACGAGTTTATCTTGGTGCGCCGAAGTATTCCCTAATTTCAAGAAGTTTCGGGCGAAACTCGGGCGCACATCATGTGAGTTTCACCACCTCCTGCTCCCAAAGCAGGAACAATAACCATCACACTGCGACAATTTGCCAGAGTCCATAGGAGAACAGGGCGTCGGCGCCGCAGTTCTCTATTAATGATGTCGTACTCAGGTGGACAGAAACGGGCAACGGAACGGGCAAGGGGACGTCAGAGGCGGGTTGCTCGGCTGATATAAAACCGACAGTTCAATGATATGAAATCGACATATCGCAAATTGGCGAACTGACCTACGCTCTGTGTAGGCCGGAAGGAGGTTCATCGTGCGACGGATCACGTTCCACTGCCTCTCCCTATTCCTTGCGTGGTCAGCTGCGCTTTTTGGGCAAACCGCGGTAACCACGCGCTCGACCAACCTCCGCCGAGATCCATCGACTCGACATACGCCGATCGGGCTACTCGAGGCCGGTGAGCAGCTGAGCCTTCTCTCGTTGCAAAAACGAAACGGCTACTACCACATCGTGACTGGCGACAGTGCGACGGGGTGGGCGTGGGCGCGCAATGTCCGAATAGACACGGCGGTGGCCATAGTGCCTCGGCTTGATAGCGTTGCACTCAACCCTGTGACGATCGGTCCGCCTGTACCGGGATCGAACTCACTTGCCGGATGCGGCGATGGCCTCTGGCAGCACGTTTACCACCCGTACCGCCTGCTTGTCATGAACGAGTGCGTAACGGTGAGCGGGACTATCGTCGACGCTTCAAACGGCCGATACCATGATGGCGTCAAGCACGAAGGGGATGGCGACACACACGGATGGCTGCAGTTGGATCCACAGTTTGCCAATCTGCTAAACAACGGCAACATGACTCAGGAAGGAGGGAATTTGGTTTTTGAGATCGTGTGCCATTACGCAGTGACGCAGGCAGACGCCAAACCTGCATGTAGCACGTTTGGAGATCAAACGGTCATTCCTCCGGTGGGTAGTCACGTCGCTATAACTGGTACTCTTGTTCAGGACACCAACCACCAGCGCTGGAACGAGATTCACCCAGTTTCCAGAATCGTCGTAATCCCTTGAATGCCCAAACCGGACGGCCGGCAAATTCCGAGCTCTGGCAATCATCCTATGACTTGCCAGGAGAGG
>JBGPHO010000007.1:0-21591 GCA_041484425.1 Gemmatimonadaceae bacterium | reverse complement strand
TATATGTGGTCCATTTCCATGTACTGAGTGGCGGCCACGGTTGCGCCGGCGCCACCCCAGGTGGGGCTCCACATCGCCAAGTCCCAGTTCGCCGATCCAGAAACGAACGCGATACCTGAGCAACTGGTCGCCAGGACCCCGTCAATATAGAGCTTGACTGAGCCGTTGGCCGCTCCCGAGGTGTTAGCAACCGCAATCACTTCTATCTTGTGCCATTGGCCGCGAATGAACTGCGCATTCGACTCGTAGGTGCCGGAGCCGTCTGAATTATTACCTCCGGCGCTGATGCCCTGTAGCGAAATCCTGGCAGTCAGCGGACCATCGCTGACATAACCCGCGGCGGTGATCACCAGTCTGTTCGCTCCGTTGATCCAGAGATGGAGGATTTTGTTGACGCCCGACGGGTGGCTCTGCCAGTTCGACGAGAACTTGACCCACGTTGCGACATAGAGCGTTGTGACATTCACCTGGCGCTCGACGCTACCTGGAGAGTTCCCGCCCGAGAACCCGGCGGGGTAGTTCATCCTGCCGACACTGTTCGGTGACCTGGGGGCGGTCGCGTCCTGAACAATGGTCATTCCCCCACCGTTATCGTTGTCCCACCACCCATCTTCGCCAGCGGTATAGGTCGAGGTAGTGCTGTTGAACGGCCGGTCGGAGATGGCTGTCAGTCCCGTCGGCTCGTTCGATCCACCAGGTGGCGGAGGAGGAGGCGGAGCAGGAGCTGTCACGGTGATCGTGGCGATGGCACTCTTGCCCTCGCTCGAGACCGTTATCTGAGTCGTGCCGGCGCTGATAGCGCTGACAAGACCACTGGAGCTGACCGAGGCAATTCCTGCGTTCGCACTCGACCAGGTAATGACGCGACCGGTGAGCACATTGTTGCTGGCATCACGCGTGGTTGCCGAGAGTTGAACTGTAGCCCCGACTTGAAGGCTAGGAGCCGTCGGTGAGACTGAGACTGATGCTACTGGAACAGGAGCCGTCGCACTCACGGTGATCGTGGCGATGGCGCTCTGGCCCTCGCTCGAGACCGTTATCTGAGTCGTGCCGGCGCTGATAGCGCTGACAAGACCACTGGAGCTGACCGACGCAATGCCTGTGTTCGCACTCGACCAGCCGATAACTCGACCGGTGAGCACGTTGTTGTTGGCATCGCGCGTTGTTGCCGAAAGTTGAGCCGTCGCTCCGACCTGAAGGCTCGACGACGTAGGTGAAACCGATACTGTCGCTACTGGAACAGGAGCGGGCGCACTGACCGTGAGGGCTGCCGACGCGGTCTTACCTTCGCTTGTGCCTTTGATCGAAGTGGTACCAGCGGCAACAGCCGAGACATCGCCCGCTGACGTTACCACTGCGACGTTCGAGTTGGTGCTCTGCCAGGTTACAGTCCGCCCCGAGAGGGGATTCCCCAGGGAATCCTCAGGTACCGCGGTGGCGTGAGCCGTCTGGCCGACCAGGACCGCGGACGGGTTGAGTGCGACTAAGAGATTCGCTACAGGAGTAGGAATCGGGGGAAGCACGGTCATCGTCTTCTGACCGGCCACGCCCTCGCTAACGGCGCTGACTACCGCGGCGCCAGGTGCGACTGCCGCGATTACGCCGGAGTCGTTAACACTCGCGATCGATGCGCTGGACGTGTACCACGTAATGGGCCGACCCGAGAGAACCGCCCCATTTTGATCCTTTATTGTCGCGACAGCACGGGCTGTTTGGCCAGCTGCGAGCGACGCCGGCAACGCGAGAGAAACCGACGCTACATGCGACGGATTGTTTGTCTCGACGACGGAAGTCCCATATGAAGAACAAGCAGTGACACTGATGGCGAGGCCGGTCACTGCCAGGATGAAAGCACGCATAAAGCGTTCTCCTGTGTAGTGTGATTCGGCGGCTCGACTGGCGTGGCGCATTGAAATACGCTGTAGCCTCGTGGCTTTGCGTCGCCGGCTTTCGCCGGGTTTGCCTTTGTCGCACACCCCCAAGGAGGCTTGCGATCCTGCCGTTCTATTTTTCGAAGCGCCCACCAAAATCGATGAGAACTTTTTCCTGCTAATGGGCGACGATTCTTCAAATGAACCGTAACAGCTCACTTGATTACCCGTCGATGGAGTCAGTTTTGAGTCCAATTCCGCGTTATCTACCCTTGGCACGGCCTTTGGCGAAAGCTGTCGCGGGTTCTGGCAAATCGAGTACCATCGACCACGATTCCTGTCGAACAATAATACAGATGGCGGCGTGAAGTGTTCCTTTAGCCGGATATTTTTTTTGCAGATGTCGGTCGTGCGCTTCAAAGGTCAGCTAGCACGCGGAACTCGTTTACAGAAGATTGTCGAGGTCGACGTCGGTTGTGGAACCGCTCAGGTTGTGAATACGTCCTGAAACATGGCGAGCATCTCCGAGATCTGACCGTCCGCAGTGAACAATCGCGACGCTCGTTGTCGCGCTGCGTGACCGAGATTGTTCTGCAGACGCGGCGAGGCGAGTACTCTCGTCAGCGCCTGAGCAAGCGCATTGTGGTCACCCGGTGGAACCAGTATGCCGGACACAGAGTCCTCGATCATTTCGGGTACTCCGCCCACCCGGGTGGCTACAACCGCGCGTCCACGAGCCATCATTTCGAGAACGGCCAACGGAAATGCATCCTGCCAAACCGACGGCACCGCGCATACATTCGCCGTGCGCAGAAGGCTGGCGGCTCCGGGCTGGTAACCGACCATGTGAATTTGCGCGCCGCGGGACAAACCCGAGCGCAGCGCCGCGAGCTCATTGAACGCCGGGCCCGTACCAACGTAGGCGAGCACAGCGGATTTGTCGGAAGAAGCACCAGCTAGATCAAACGCCCTGAACAGGACATCCACACCTTTATCCCGGGTTGCCCGGCAGGCGCATCCGATCACCGCGGTGTCGGAGCTAACGCCCAATAGCGAGCGTATGTCCGGACGATCATCCTCGCTGCCGGGTGGCACTTCGTCGACCCCGTTCCAAACTCGCCGGATTTTTTCCGGTGCTATCAACGTCACCGCTTTGTCCCGTTCAGCGACGAAGTCGCTTACGGCGATCACGACATCGGCGGCCACACCCGGCAGATTGACCGCGGCGCGCTTGATCGCACGTCGCGCTCCTGTGGGAACGATGCGTTCACCAGACGTGTGATCGTGAACGACTATTCTGCGTACACCAGCCCGTCGGAGTGATCGGTACCAGAGGCTCCAAAGCGGCCGGTCGGTGAAGTAAACGACCTGAACATTTTCGCGGCGGACGAAGTCAGCCATGCGGGCGCGTGCACTGCGGCTTCGCTGTTCGGTATCGAGCACTACTGGAATTGCAGCGCTGCCGGACAATGTTCCTGGAGGCTCGACAATTTCCGGATATGCCACGAACGTGCGCACGCCGCTGCTTGCGAGCCGGTTGGCCATGCGAGCATACAGACGCTCGATGAAATCCCAGGCGAAGCCGGTGTTCGCGGGGAAGGTCGCTGTGCAAAGCAACGTCGGAGGGGCGGTCACCGGGCTCCGGCGATATGAATCGACATTGATCGGAAGGTTAAGTCTTGAGTCCTGAGACCGTCAGGGGTGTCGGCCTCCGCGGTGTGTCCGATCCACGCGATGTCACAGTCATTAAGTTCCGGGATCCGATGCGACATCCGAGCGGTAGCATCCGCGTACTTCATGTCCTTAATCCTGCCAGAGAAGGGGGCCTCGAGCGCGTAGTCTCGATGCTTTCCGGCGGACAGGGCCGCGACAGAGCTCACGTGGCGGCCGTTCTTTCGCCCAATGACGCCGACGAGCACCCATTCATCGACGCGCTGGAAGCGGCCGACCTCCCGGTGACGCGGGTGCTGGTCGGACCTCGGAGCTATCTGCGGGAATATCGATCGCTCGGCGCTCTTGTCGAGCGGCTCCAGCCGCGAGTCGTACACACACACGGTTATCGGGCTGACGTCATCGGCGGCGCGGTCGCGCGAGCCCATCGCGTCCGGGCCGTCAGCACCGTCCACGGTTTCACTGGCGGCGGAAGACGCAATCGATTTAACGAGAGGGTCCAGTGCTTCGCGCTTCGTCGTGCCGATGCTGTGTTGGCCGTCTCGCGGCCATTGGTCGCTCGCCTTGTGGATGCCGGCGTTTCGCGTGATAAGATCAGGTGGATTCCCAACGGCTTCGCGCCGCCGGCATCCATCATGACGCGCGCCGCTGCTCGCCGGATGCTCGGCATCGCCGACGATGCGACGGTCGCCGGCTGGGTTGGCCGACTCTCGCGGGAGAAGGGAGCCGACGTGATGCTGGATGCTCTGGCCCAGTCCGACCCCTCCTGGCGACTTTCAATGATCGGTGATGGCACGGAGCGAGACCGACTGACGGAGCAGGCGGCCGCGCTGGGAATCAGCGACCGCGTTGCATGGCACGGCGCCGTTGTGAATGCTGGCGCGCTCATGCCTGCATTTGACGCTTTTGTTCTCAGCTCGCGGACAGAGGGTACTCCAATCGCCTTGTTCGAAGCGATGTACGCGGGCGTACCTATCATCGCGACGCAGGTGGGGGGCGTGCCGGACGTCGTCACGCCCGAACACGCGCTCCTCGTTCCCACGGAGCGGCCCGGCACAATAGCCGAGGGACTTGCCGAGCTCAGACGCGAGCCATCCCTCGCGAGCCGCCGGAGCGACCTCGCACGCGAGCGAGTGGCGCACGCATTCTCATCCGAGGCGTGGATCGACGCAGTCGAAGAAGTTTACCGAACGGTCTGCGAGTGAAAGGCGAAGCGCACCTTCGCGGAACCGTTCGCGAGCCCTCGGACCCTAGGATACCGCGTCCACGATGCGCTCGCTTTCCCGCATCGCATCGAAGACGGACCGAACGCGCTCCGTTTTGCAGCGAGGCGAATTGAATGCGGCCTGAAGGCTGATCGCCGGCTTGCGCGGCCGCAGCATTTTTTGTGCAGCCAGCGCTCCCCAGGATGCGAGTGCGAGCAGTGGCACCGGGAACCACATGACCCGCACTCCGGGCGTGGTCTCGCGGATGCGCGCCACCAGATTTCGCCGGGTCGCGGGAATCGGATCGATGGCATGTACAACCGCTCCCGCTTCGTCGAAGTGAGTCGCCGTCCACGCGATGAGCCGTCCCGCTTGCGTGACGTCGCAGATCGGAATGGTCGCGCTGGGGCTGCCGATGGCAACGAAGACGCGCCCGACAGCGCGGCCAAGCTTACCCGGCGGATCGAACGCGTCGTTGTCGACGAGCGGCCCCGGGCGAACGATGCGTACTTCGATGCCGTGCGTCCTAGCGGCATCGGCGGCGATTCGTTCTGACTCCAACTTTCCCCAGACGTAAGGACCGCGGCGGCGGCCATCGTGCTCGAGTGGCGACGTTTCGTCCAGCGGTTGGGTCGCGTCGCTATCGATTACGGCGAGGCTGCTAACATGGACCAGCTGGCGGATGTGCGCGGCACGCATCGCGACGAGCAAGTTACGCGTCGCATCGATTGAATTTCTCTGATGTGCATCCCACCCGCCTGCGGTCTCGGCGGCACAGTGCACCACACATTCGATGCTTGCTGGTAGCTCGAATCCGGGTGCGCCCAAGTCGATCGATGCATAATGCGCTTCGGGAGCGCGCTGGCTGGCCGGCGGCAGACGACGGGTCAACACCAGCGGAGTCACGCCTTGCTCCACCAGACCCGCCACGACCTCTCGGCCCAGCATTCCCGTGCCGCCGGTGACTGCGACGGTCGGAGGAAGAACGGGGCGCGATCGCTCGCGCGAGCGAAGCTGAGATGCATCCAGCTCGCGCCGGACAACATCGCAAAGTTCCGCGGTTCGCGCGATGTTCGAGGCGGAGACAGGAGCTGGTCCCCCTGCGGTTATCTGGTTGTAGAACGCAGCGAAGGCATCTGCGAGTCCGGGATAGCTCCGTTGCTTCTTGAAGAAACGGCGCGCCAGGCTGCCAGTGCTGCCGCCCGCCGTCGCAAGTGCGCGACTGTACGGATCGAGGATCTTGTCGATCGTGGAGCCCGTGCCCAGGGAGGGGATGACGATCCCCCTCACGTAGTCCAGGGTTATTGACCCGCGTGTTCCCACAACCTTCACGTAGGAATCAACAGGGCGGGCGTGTAACGAAGCGACGAGCACGCCGGTGACGTCACCGGCGGACACGAGCGCATGGACCGACCCCCGCTCGTCGACGCGTATTCCGTTCACGGCGAGCGGTCCGGCCGCTGAATTCTCCCCAAGAAAGTGCACGAGGAGGTAAGCTGGGTGGGGAAGAATGTCGAGCAGCTGTTCCACCGCAGTGAGCGGGCGACGACCGTCCTGACGGCGTGCCTGGCGGAACGCAAAGTAGCTCTCGACGTGCTGGATCGCGCCCAGCTTGTCCACGAGAGGCTTCGCCAGAATTGTGGGGCGCTCGAAGAGGAGCTGGTGCCCGGCGCATACATGGCGGCCGAGAACCCGAGCTAATTCGAGAAGCTCCCTCGCCTGTGCTGATGTTTCGGTAACCGGCTTCTCGATATAAACGCTGGCGCCTGCCTCGAGGGCGGCGCGCGCAAGTGCGAAGTGGCTCGCCGGCGAGGTGCAGATGTGTACGACGTCGGGGCGCTCAGCTTCCAGCAACTTCTCGAAGTCCCCGTACGACGCAGGGATGCCCAGGTCGGTGGCGAGGGCGGTAGCGCTCGCGAGGTCAGTGTCAGCGACAGCGACAATCCGGGCGGCAGCCTGAAGGCGTTGAATGGCAACAGCGTGGTGTCGGCCCATTTTTCCGGAACCGACAACGGCAACGCGAAGTGGTGTCGCAAGAGTCGTAACGCGAGTCAAGGAATCTTCCGGGTTAGGTGGCTTCAGGGATGTGGCGAGGCGAACGATGCCAGGCTCCCCGTCGAGCCGTGGAGATGGCCATGATGGCCACTACGACGCGCCATGCGGCGTAAAAGGGAAGCCTCGCCAGCGCGCGAATCAACTCGCCGCGATTGGATTGCCGCTGCAGGACAATCCCGGTCCAAACTACCGACGGCAGCAGCGAGATCGCGAACGCGACCGCGAGCAGTCTCGGCAGCAGGCCCGGCAAGAAAGCCAAGGCTACCGTGAGAACCGTCGCAATGCTCGCATGCAACACCGGCCCGGGCGCAGATAGCTCGGCAAGGGCATCGATCTTTTGTGGCCATCCGATCTTCGAGCTGCGGAGAATTGCAACCGCGTACTGCTGAAACACCATCCACCTTCCCGCCTGCCAACGGCGCCGCTGCGTCGAGCTTTGAGACAGCGATTTTGCCTCCTGGGATCCGAGTCGCGCGCCGGGCGCAAAATCGATCTGCTCCCCGAGGGCGGTCCATCGCGCGTACAGCTCCCAGTTCTCCGTCAAGGAGGAGGAAGCCCAACCGGCCCGGAGAAGCAGATCGGTGCCCATCGTCATGCCATTCGCCATCGGGCAGTTGAGACCGGCGAACTTCTTGAGCAGAAACTGCCCGTCATAGCGGACCTTGACGAGGAGGCCCCCGAGGCACGTCAGCCAGGTGTCGCGCTCGTTGGCGATGCCATTGTATGTCTGGACCGCCTTTCCACGCAGCGGCCCCATTCCGGCAAGCGCGCCCGCAAACCCAGCGTCGACGGTCGTGTCCGCGTCGATAATCGTAACGGCATCGAAGGCGGACAGCGGGAGCTGGTCCAACGCCCATTGGATAGCGTTGGGTTTGCCCGGGAGCGTCGGATCGACACGCTCGAGAACACGTGCGCCTGCGGACGCAGCGACCAGCTTCGTATCATCCTCACAGTTGTCCGCCACAACTACAACCTCGAAGTCGGCTCTCCTCCGGCTCATCGCCGTGAGCGAGCGGACGCACCGACCGACCAGGAGCGACTCGTTGTGGGCGGGGACCAAGAAGAGGAAGCGCTGCCTGCCCACAGCCTCCTGTGCGGCGGCCGGTGTTCGACGACGCCGGCTGGCGGCGCCTCTGAGGATGCTTGTCGCGTCGGAGACCAATGGCAGCAGCCATAGCGCCGCGATCGGCGTCAGAGCAACGGCAAAAATAGATGCGAAATGCAAGTGACTTTGGCGGGAATTGGAGTTGTGAACCGACGTGCAGGCGCACATCGGTCGGGGCACCTCTCATGCCACCCAGGCGCTGCCGATTTTCCTCCGCAACCTCTCATTCACGACCGAAACCGCGGACATTGCGATCCTCACCGCAGGAGAGCCGATCGACCCGTGGCGCGTTCGCAACATAGTGCTGCCGGTGATCGGCACGCCGGGGAAGTCGAAGCTGCCAACTCTCGGTGTGAGAGCGGTTTAACCGTATCGCCACATCGGCACATGCAATGCCTTGATCGTGGTCGAGCGGGGCGCGCTGCCTGGCGCCCTGGCTCACCACGCTTCGCCTGGGACTGGCATGTCCCATGTCGCCGTCTTCCCAATCGTCCCTGGACTCCAGCGCAATGCATTCTATCGCCATCGCTCTCGCGTTGGCTCCGCTTGTAATCGCGGTATACGCCTACGCGGGCTATCCGCTAGTCCTATGGGTGATGGCGGCAATCCGCCCCACCAGCGCCGTAACGACAACAGGCACGCACTGGCCGTCGGTGACGATAACAATACCAGTCTACAATGCACTGGGGAGCATACGTGAGACTCTCGAGCGGCTCCTGGTCCTCGACTATCCACGGGATCTGCTGCAGCTGCTGGTCATCTCTGATGCTTCTACAGACGGGACTGACGACGCAGTACGCCTGTTCGAGGGGCGCGGCGTCGAGCTCCTGCGGCTCCCGAATCGCATTGGCAAGACGGCCGCCGAGAACGCGGCTCTCGGCGTTGCTCGCGGTGAGATCATCGTAAATGTCGATGCGACAATCCTGATTCCGGCCGACTCTCTAAAACCCCTGGTTCGCGCGTTCGATGATCCGACCGTTGGTGTCGCTTCGGGCCGTGATGTCAGCGTAGGGGATACTCGCCACGCAGGAACCAGTGCCGAGTCGAGCTATACGGGCTATGAGATGTGGATACGGGATCTGGAGACACGGGTGGGCTCAATCGTCGGGGCTAGCGGCTGCTTTTATGGAATCCGGCGCTCGATACACGCGAAGGGACTTCCGCACGACTTAAGCTGGGATTTCGCGTCGCCGCTGGTCGCCCGAGAGCAAGGATACCGGTCCGTAAGCGTTGCCGCGGCCCTGTGCATCGTGCCGCGCACGGCGGCAATTCGCACTGAGATCACGCGCAAGGTGCGAACCATGGCTAGAGGGCTCAGCACCTTGTTCTACCTCCGGTCACTTATGAATCCCTTCCGGTACGGTGGATTCGCTCTCATGCTGATCAGCCACAAGTTGCTCAGATGGGTGCCTTACCTTCTCGCTCCGGTCGCGCTGGCGGCGCTGGCTCTTCTCGCCGGTGAGAGTGTTGTTGCCCGCGCGGCGCTCGTCGTGGTGGCGACGGGGCTGATCGTCGGCGCGTTCGGGATCCGCCGTGGTTCGAAGCCGTCCAAACCGATCGCTCTTGCCGGGTTTCTCGTTGCCGTCTTTTCGGCGGGACTACTCGCCTGGTGGGAGGCTGCGCGTCGCGCACCGATGGCGACCTGGGAGCCTACACCGCGACGGGCAGCGCAGACGTGAGACGCGCAGAGTCTTGCCGGGCGTTCTCGGGCTTGTAGCGATCGCGCCACGCATGCGTGGCGCAGGCGTGCCTCCAGCCCGAAATCCCGTTCGCTAAGCCTTGGAACAGCAAGGAGTTACATCGACGGCAGCGAAGTACGCGTCTTGCCTCGCATGCCCTCAGCACCCAGTCCACGCAGTGCGGAGAGCTTCCCGAATGGCAAGCACGCACGGCCGCAGATTCTTTCTTCGAGGTATCGCGATGTATCGGGCAGTTCTCGACGACACGCCTGGTCAGAGTTCCAGGCCGACTATGGAATCGACCCGACAGGTGGCGACGGACTTTACGAACCCGGAAGCGCAACGGGTCGGCGATGCGAACGCTGCTGATCGCCCCACCGGTCCGCGCCGGACTCCGCGCAAGTCGCTGATCGTCGTGATTCCGGACAACCACGTCGTATCGCCTGAAGTCGTGGCGGAGAGCTTGCCGAAGACCGACGATCACGAGCTGGTAGATGTTATCGTGGCTTGCGCTGGACAGCCGGCGAACCTCACGGCAATTACGCGCCGGGTCCGTGAGGTGCAGGTTCTTCTCGCGCCCGCTGGGACGAGCGGAGAAGATCTCCGCGAGCTTGCCATCAGGCGCGCGCCCGGCGACATCGTTACGCTGTTGAGCGGTGCGGTTGTGCCGACTCCGACGCGCGAGTTCGAGATGTTGCGGTCCGTTTAGGAACCCGGATCGATGTCCCGAACCCTTGCCCTGTCAGTAGTCGTTCCGGTACGCGACTCGGGATCAAGTCTCGACGGGGTGCTCACCGCAATTCGCGCCAGCGAGATACCGGCTGACGCGTACGAGATCATCGTCGTAGATGATGTAAGTAGCGACGAGTCGGTCACGGTCGCAGCGCGCCACGCGGACACGGTCGTCAGATTGCGCGGACGCGCTTTGGGACCAGCATACGCGCGCAACCGGGGCGCCGAGCTCGCACGCGGCGATGTCGTGGCCTTCGTGGAGGGAGACGTCCTGGTCAGGCCGGATACACTGCCGCGAATGCTGGCCTTGCTTGGCGAACGACCAGACATCGATGCGGTGTCTGCGTCGCGTGACGAGAGGCCGGGAGCGCCAAACTTCGTATCGCACTACTGGAACCTGTTGGTCTGCTTCGGCGAAGCTCGCCACGGCGGGGGCCGCGCTCACTTCGCGGCAGGATGCGGCGCGGTTCGTCGCAGCGCGCTGTTCGAAGCCGGATTGTACGACGAATGGCGTTTCTCCACCGGCTGCGTGGAGAGTCTCGAGCTCGGGCAGCGTCTGGTCGGAGCCGGGCGCGGGGTGGTGTTGAGCTCGGACCTTAAAGTGACGCACCTGCGGCACTGGACGCTTCGCTCGATGTGCAACGAGGTCTGGCATCGGAGCATGCTCCTGGCCAGGTCTCTCGGGTACCAGCGTATGAGCTCGGCCGCACCGAGCGACGTTGTGTTCACCCTCAGTCGCGCCCTGACCCCCGCGCTGGCGATCGTGGCGATTCTGACCCTGACGGCCGCGTTCCTGCCGCGACCCTACGTAGTGGGGAAAATCGGAATCGCCATCGCCGCGATCTTCCTTACCAACTTACCCGTTCACCGTTTCTACGCACGCGCACGGGGGTTTGGCTTTGCACTCGCCTCAGCGCCTCTGCACGTCTGCGTGCAAGCGGTTTCGGCAGTGGCCCTCTGCGCCGGCTGGATACTTCGTGATGCATTCGGCGACCTGTTGCCCGATGCCGCGACGCAGGCTTACTCCGAAGTCGGCCTCGAAACGTGGCCCCCGGTGAGACGGCGCCGCTGACAATTGTCCGCGGCGTGAAGCGCTGACTCTTACCAGCCGCCCTTGCGAAAGATCATCACGGGGACCGTGCGAGCCATGATCATGAAATCCTCCGCCACTCCCTGCCTCTGAAGGTATTCAAGGTCGTAGCGCACCTTTAGGCGGACGTCATCGATGCTCGTGTCGTAGCTGTGATTGACCTGCGCCCACCCGGTAATTCCAGGTCTTGCACGCTGACGCAGCGGATACTCCATGATGTCGTCGCAAAGGCGGGAGAAAATACTCGGCCGCTCTGGGCGCGGGCCAACGACGTTCATCTCTCCGCGTATCACGTTGATGAGCTGAGGCAACTCGTCTATCCGATATTTTCTCATCACGCGTCCAACGGACGTGACGCGCGGATCGCCGCGAGTCGCCCACACCGCCCCATTCGGCTTTTCAGCCCCAATCTTCATTGTGCGAAGCTTGAAAATCATGAAAGGGCGGCCGCCCAGATCGCGGGCCCGGCGGTCGTACGGGCTGGGAACGACGGCCGAGCGGCGACGGTCGAGTCCGACGCGCGCCTGCGAATAGAAAATCGGACCAGGCGACGTCAACTTCACCAGCGCCGCGAAAATCAGCATCGCTGGCGCGGCGAGCACCAAGCCGATCAGGGCGATCGCTACGTTGACCGCACGATCCACTTTTTCAGAGCGCGGCCGAAGGTCCGGGAATTGTTGAGACGGCACCTGGGGCAATCCAGGTTCGCGCGCAACTGGAATGCTGAGGACGATTTCGGCAGCGCGCGCTCTCTTCGTCGCGATCGCATCAGATCGGTCTCTCGCGTCAGCGATGACACGCGACATTGCTTGGGTGGGATTAAGCACTAGCGGTGCTGCATCGCCACGAAGACGGCGACGACGCCCCCCAGCGCGCTCACCATACCGATTATTGATCCGGGGTTCACATTGCTCCGACGGCCGATGATAATCTCGTCACCTGCGTTGAGCCCAAACTGATCGAGCGTAAGTCCTCCGGCGATTGCGCGCCGCGTTTCCTCAGTGGAACGGAATGGCTGATTACCCCTGCGAACGATGGATCGCTCGAGATCGGCGGTCGTCGTCGGACCGCCAGCGCCCATGATCGCCTCGGTGAGCGGAAGATCGGAGGCGAACGCAAAGTAGCCCGGCCGAGCGACCTCACCGAGAACGCCAACGCGCATCAGCGGCATCACCTCGATTTGCCGGGCCTTGATATATTTGAGCACCTCGGTGGTGACGCGATCGAGGAGCTCGGATCGAAGGACTCCCGTGACTGGAACCACGATCCTGTCCGGGAGCTCGAGAAAACCACCCGACCGGACCACGACCGTATCCTTGCGTTGCGCGTCCGACACGATCGTCACCACGACCCGGTCGCCGACCTGGAAGTCGCCATCGCGCAAGCGTTGACGTATGCTCGCCGCGAGCATTGCACTACGGGTACGCTCACCCCCACTTGCCGTGCGTGCCACGCTATCAGCTCTGGTTGCGATCGCGGTCAACTCGGCACGCGTCACCAGCATTCCTGTAGCGGCCTGCGCTCGCACATCGCCGGCACTCCATGCGAGGACGGCGACAAACATCATCGCTGTGCGCACGCGGCGACCAGCGCTGCCCCACAAATCGTTTTGGTGACGTGTATTCAGCAACATATCAAGTGAATCTCCGCTGCCATTCATTGTGACGCGTGTGCTCCATGCACCGCTTATGTCGCGCACGTTGTCGCGGTGCTCGATCGCACCGGCGCCGACGCGCCCACTGTTCGCCCAACCCACCGCGCCCGACTGCTAACCACGCAAAACGAGGCCTTTAGGTGTTGCGACACTTCCGACCGGATCCGTCATTCGTCCGTCCGCGTAGGAGTAGTCCGTTCCGTAGTAACGGTATAGACCGCCCACCGGCACACCGTTGAGCACAGCTCCCAGGATTCGAATCGGCAACCTGTCGAGAACCTCCAGTTTTGCCGCGGCGAGCTTCCGATCAGAAGCGCCGGGGCGCAGCACCACGAGTATGGTACCGGCAGCAGCGCCGAGAGCGTACGCGTCGACGCCTGCACTGAATGGCGGGGAGTCGATGATCACAACCTCGAACTGTTGCCGTGCCGCTCGCACCAGCGCGGCCATTTCGTCGGAGAGGAGAAGCTCGGGGGCACGATTTCGGCGCGTGCCCCGAGGCAGCAGGAAGAGGTTCTTAGATGACGTCGCCTTCACGACAGCGTCGACTCCAATCCTCTCGCAAAGGTATTCGACAAGCCCTGGCGTAACCGGAACGTCAAACGTCCCGTGGAGCGCTCCGCGCCGGACATCACCGTCTATCAGCAGAGTGCGATGACCCGCGCTGGCAAAAGCGAGCGCGAGGTTCGAGGAGACGAGAGACTTGCCATCGCCGGTGTTCGGGCTGGACACCGTCAGCACTACCGGCGCGTCGGCGGGAAACGCGTACCGGACCGCGAGCCTCAGCGTTCGGAAAGACTCGACGGCCTGGGACATTACCTCGATTTGGAATTCACCTTTGCGGTCCGGCCTGAATCGCGGAACGGTGCCTGATATGGTCAGCCCCAGATCGTGCGTCGCCTGCTCTGGGTACCGGAACCTGCGATCAATGCGATCGTGGAGGAGCGAGATGCCGGCCGCAAACCCGACGCTGGCAAGGACGGCCAGCAGGAAGAAACGCGGCGCTTCGTTGGAGGTAGGGTGCATCGGCGCGATTGCGTAGTCCAGCATGCTCAGGTCGGGAGTCGACTGCGCCTCCGCGAGAGACACCTCCTCGTATCGTGCCTTGAGAACACCGTAGAGATTCGCGCTCGCCCCCACCTGCCTGACGAGGCGCATTTCCTCGATCGTGCGCGATGGAATCGCGCGCAACTCCCGCGACTGAGCGTCTACGCGGAGGTTCATGTCGCTCTCGCGCGCCCGCAATGTCTGGAGAACCGCGCGGGCGAGCTGAGGAATCGTTTCGTATTCGAGCGTGTGCACGGTCGCCGCAAGCTGCTTGATACGCGGGTTTGCATCCGTGAGAAACTGTTG
Source organism: Gemmatimonadaceae bacterium (assembly GCA_041484425.1). GTDB lineage: Bacteria > Gemmatimonadota > Gemmatimonadetes > Gemmatimonadales > Gemmatimonadaceae > UBA4720. The sequence continues at coordinate 7,176 of JBGPHO010000007.1, read as the reverse complement.
CTCCGTGCGCAGAGAAGCCTGTCGAGAAGCGAGCTCATCGATGGCCGTGCGCAGCTGTGGGCTGCCGTTGAGAACCGCCGGCACCATCAGGAAAGACTCGGTGCTGAGCGCTCCTCCGTTTGCGTTCGTGATGATTCGCTCGAGCGCCTGGCGCTCCGCCTGTACTTCGGCGAGCGTGCCCTTTTGCTGGAAATAGTTCGCAATCACCGGGTCGCGTGTTGCCTGAACGCCGCCAGCGACCGGCGCATCACCCGAGGGGAGAGTGATCGTGTTGACGCGAAACTGTTCGAGCTGAATCTCTGAATTGTGTAGCTCGCGCTCCGCCACGCTCAGCTGATCATTGAGGATCTTCTCGAACTCGAGCAGATGGCGCTTCTTCAGATCTCCGGAGGAGGCGACGAACTGAACCGCCCATGCATTCAGAGTGCGCGCTGTTCGATTCGGGTCCGACCCGCTCAGAGAAATCGACAGGAACTGCCCGTCATCGGGAAGCGAGGTGTGCAGCTTCGAGAGGAGGGCCACCGATGTACTCCGCGGCGTGGCGACCGAAAAGTTGAGTTGCCGGCGACTGGACAGAAGGTCTGCATCGGGAGCCCATGAAAAACCCACCTTGCGGCCAATAGAGTCACCCAATGCTCCGCGCTCGATTACGAATCCATCGCCGGTCGACAGGACATAACGCCGGCCGCTGGCCATCTTCAGCTCATAAGCGCCGGGGCGGAGAAACGGCCGCGACTCGAAGTCCTTGAACAAAATTGAATCCCGGGGCTGCTCGTAGGAAATGTTCAGCCTCAGGTTGTGCACGACTGGATCGATGATGGCGAAGCTACGCAACAGCTCGACCCACGAGGTCGGCGGCAGGAGCTGTTGGGCTCTGATGGGGCCGCTCTGCTGCGACAGCCCCGGGGTGATCCACACAGTCGCCTGCACATCGTAAACCGGCTTCACGCGTCGAGCGAAAAACAAGCCGACAACGGAGCCTGCAAAGACGACAGCGGCGATCAGCAGTGCGTGCCTCTTGAGAGCGTCGAAGTAGCGTCCCCAGGGCACTCCTTCCGGCTCCGCCGGCGGAGCAGCAGAGGCCCAACCCCCTTGACCCGGAAATTCTACTTGTGCTGGTGTGCCTGGGTATTGGTCTGAGACTGCCGGGGTAAAACGGAGGGCCATTTGTGGAGTTCGGTCGTTGGATTTGCCGGTGTCCCCGATCGAGGGGCGGCGCACACCGTAACGCAATTCACTGCCCAGAGCCAACTCTCTACGATGTAAGGACTTACGATGAGTGAAGATTCCAAAGTGTTGCGATCATGCAACGCGGTAGTAGGGCGGCCCACACAGCGTCTACGGCGGCGCGTCGTTGAGGACCTTCATCTCGACGTCGGCCGCGTGAGCCCCATTGTTCACCGTCTGGGCCCGGAGCGGCCAATTGGCTCCGAGCCGGGCTATGTCAAAGACGGGTGGAGATTCTACCTCGGCGTCCGTCTATGAGGCAGCGGAAAAGGGGTCTGCATCGACCTGCGCTTCATCGGGAGCGGCAGGCTCCGCGAGATCCCGGCGAAACCCGTGACGCTCGAGAAGCCGATACAGAGTCGTTCGATCCACGCTCGCGAGACGAGCAGCGCGTGACATGTTCCCCGACGCCCGTGCGACAAGGCGGGTGACGTAGGTCTTCTCAAAAGTCGCCAGCACCTGCTCCTTTGCGACGTGATACGCGTCGCTCGAAGGGAAGGCGGGCAACCCGGTGATTGCCGAGCCGAGGTCGACCTCCTGATCGAGGGGCAGCTGATGGATCTGAATCTTGGAGCCTGGCTGCGCGAGGATGGTGACGTGCTCGACGAAATTCTGTAGCTCGCGCACGTTGCCGCGCCACGGCCGAGATACCAGAAAGTCGAGAGTATCCTCGCTGAATTCCGGGATGGCGTCCTTCGCGGAGCGATGACGCGCCCAAAAGACGCGGAGAAAGTGATTGGCCAGTAACGGAATGTCTTCGGCGCGCTCGCGCAGCGGCGGGATTATCACCTGAACCACGTTCAGGCGGTAGTACAGGTCCTCGCGCAACTGCTTGTTCCTGATGGATTCGCGCGGGTCTCTGTTGGTCGCAGAGACGAACCGCACGTCCACCACCGCGTCTTCCTGCTCGCTGCCGACGCGACGCACGATTCCATCCTGAAGGACGCGAAGCATCTTTGCCTGGAGGGGCATCGACATCTCGCTCAGCTCGTCGAGAAAAAGCGTCCCACCGTCTGCGAGCTCGAGCAGTCCCATCTTTTCGCGATCGGCGCCGGTGAAGGCTCCTTTGCGATGGCCGAACATCTCCGACTCCAGAAGCTGCTCAGGGATGGCGGCGCAATTGATCGGAACCAGACGCCGTCTGGAACGGCGACTGTTCTGGTGAATGTATTGAGCGAGAACTTCTTTTCCTGTTCCGGTTTCGCCGACGATCATCACTGCGGCGTTCGTCGGCGCGGCCCTCTTGGCAAGGTCGGTCGCGCGGCGAAACGCCGCGGACGTGCCCACGAGCAGACTGCCAGCGCCTTCCGGTGTGTCGAGCGCCGGCGTTTCGGATTGGCGGCGCGTCGATACGGTGTGGGCTGCCCGGCCAAGTATCAATTGCAGCTGCGTCCCCGAGTACGGCTTCGAGAGGTACTCCCAGGCGCCGATCTGCATGGCTTCGATGCTGGAGTCTACGCTTGGATTGCCGGTCATCAGAACGACAAGAGTGTTCGGGGCGGTGGCCATCACAGCTTTCAGGACATCGATCCCCGAAACGGGAGTCATGTAGACGTCGACGAACATGATGTCGTACCGGGACCGGCGGACCATCTCGATGGCTTCGTCGCCGCGAGCGGTAACGTCTACGATGAATCCCTCGCTTCGTAGCACGCTGGCGCAGCCTTCTCTGAGCGTTCGGTCGTCATCGACGATCAGCGCCCGCATTTTTTCGGTGACGGGGTTGTATGACTGACTGGAGTCTGAAGCAACGCGGAAGTCTTTTCGGGCCAGGGCGCTGGTCATTTTGTTCCCGTCGTGTGGTGCAATGTGGACAATGTTGACGCGCGAAAGTTCGTGATCGAGCGGACACAACGTTAGCGAAACTGCTGAGTTCGGCAATAGAGCGTTTCTCATCCTGTCGCAACTGCGGCGACATGGCGACAACACCGTTAGCCAGGGCTATTGAGGAGTAACATCTGTCGCGGGTGAGCCGGGCCGTCGTGAGGCGCTTCAACAGCCACAAAAGTGTGGCGACGATGCAACAGTAAGGCAGGGTAACAAGGCGATTCAACAACGAGGTGAGTGACAATCCAGAATCGCTCGCATGGGGCCGCCGGCTCCGTTCGACGGGATCGCGCAACACTGGTCTCGAGCTGCGGACGGCAGCAACCGGAGCCGCCCCCGCGACAATGATTCCGCCGATGTCTGGCCATAATGGCCGTCGCTGGGATAGCTTGTTGTCCGTCCCCTTTGCCTAAGTATTAACCCCATGACTGCGCCCGACCCCGCACTGAAGGAAACCATCCTTCTCGTCGACGACGAGCAATCGGTGCGCGCGATCGTGCTCAAGATTCTGCGCCGGGCAAACTACAACGTGCTCGAGGCGGAGAATGGCGACGCGGCGCTCCGAATCGCGGAAGCTCACCCGGGCAAGATCGATCTGGTGATAACCGACATGTACATGCCGGGGCTTCGGGGCCGGGAAGTGGTCGAGCGCCTTGCGCCACTACGGCCCGGATTGCGCGCGCTCTTCATGTCGGGCTACGCTGACCAGGATGCACGGACGGGAGTACCGAATGGCGCGAATTTTCTGAACAAACCTTTCTCGGGTCAGGAGCTGGCGAACGCCGTGGAGAAGGTGCTGAAAGGACCGCCGATTTCGTAAAGCGCCGCATACATCCCTCGCGGCTCAGACCGCGACGCCGGCCCTTGCCATCAGCTGCTTCAATCCTTCGAGGGGGAGCGCCCCCGATTGGCGCGCGACCTCTTTGCCGCCCTTGAAGACGATTGTCGTCGGAATGCCGCGGATGTTGAAGCCCGATGCCGTTCTGGAGGAGTGATCGGTGTTGAGCTTGCCGACGAGCGCTTTTCCTTGCAGGTGCGCGGCAAGGGCGTCGACCGCGGGCGCCATCATTCGGCAGGGGCCACACCAGTCAGCGTAGAAGTCGACAGCGACGGGGACGTCGCTTTCATTGATGGTGCGAGTGAAGGTCTCATCGTTCAGGGCGATCGGACGCTCTAGCAGAATCGGCTTGCCACACTTTCCGCATTTGGGTCCGGCTGTGACTTTGCCTGCGTCGATGCGGTTCCACGTATTACAAAACTGGCAGCGCACCGTGAGCTTCGCGCTCACTGCCTTTGCATCAGTCTCCATCCGATCCCCGGTAGCTGTTAGTTTTCTCTGATGACGAGTACGCAGCTGCAAAATTCGCCGCAGGTCGGAGATCTCGCTCCCGATTTTAGCGCGGCCTCCACGTCCGGAATTGATGTATCACTTTCGTCCTTCCGTGGAAAGCGAAATGTGCTTCTCGCCTTCTTCCCGCTCGCTTTCACGGGAACGTGCACAAAGGAGCTGATCTGCTTCACCGAGGACTTCGATCAGTTCGCGGGGAAGGGCGTGGAGATTCTCCCCATTTCTGTCGATGCGACGCCTTCGCTAAAGGAGTTCAAGAACAAGCTGCAGATGAAGACGGAGCTATTGAGCGACTTCAAGCGGGACGTTTCGCGAGCCTACGGCGTCCTTAATGAAGAGCGCTTCTACTCCAACCGGGCCTACTTCCTAATAGATAAGGAAGGACGCGTTTGCTGGTCCCATATTGAGCGCAATAATGGGCAGCGTCGCGACAATTCGGAGATCCTGGCCGCGATCAAACTGCTGAGCTAGGTTTTCGAGGGTTAGTGACCTCTAGGAGGGGCTAACTCGGGTTACCGGATGTTTTCGGGTTGCTGGCCTGTGCCCTATTCGTCCATCCCTAAATAGAAGGTTACGGTTCTCAGGGGCGCCGTGGGCTGACATCCACGCGCACCCGATGGAGGCTTTCAGCATGGCGCCAAGCACCAGAAAAAAAGCCACAACACGAGGGCTCAAGGGATTCTCTCTCTTTGAGCTCCTTATCGTCGTTGTGATCCTCGGTATCGCGGCGACGATGGTTGGCCCCGCAATGTCACGCATTGTCCGCCACCAGCGGGTGAATCGCGCCGCAATGATAATCGTGTCGGACATGCAAAACGCCTTCGCAGTCGCCGCTCGCCAGCGCGAGCCGGTTCGCGTCCAGGCCGACGCCAGCACTCGCAGCTATCAGTTCGTCGACAGGAAGAGCGGTGCCGTGCTTCGTATCAGAGCGTTCTACGGTGACACCTCGGAATATCGCCTTACTTCCCTCGTGTTCACTCCAGCGACGTTTGACGTTTTCCCGAACGGCGTTTCGTCCAGCCCGGTCACTATTGACCTGGCCAACGGCGAATATGCCAGACAAATCACCGCCAGTACAGCTGGTTTCGTGAGGCTCAAACCATAATGAGAATTTCACTCCGCAATTTCGATCGCGCTGCCGCCGCGACGACCGGCACGAACGAGCGCACGAAGGGTTTCTCGGTCGTCGAGGTCCTCGTGGCGATGGTGCTTCTTGCAATCGCCGTCTCTTCGCTAGCCGCGCTCACGTACTCCGTGTCCCAGAGCGGTATGATCGCGACCGGTAACGCCTACAGAAATGGCATTATGATGCAGGAGACCAATCGCCTCGAAGGAATCCCGTACGACTCGGTCCCCACCGGAACGACTACCGTGACGGTGACCACCCCGCCCTACCCTCATACGAGGGTGGTCACGGTAACCGAGCCGAGCGTCAACGTGTTGAAAACCGTAAAAGTCATCATTACGCCCGCGAACACCAGGTTCAAGCCAGACACGGCAACCTTCATCCGGACAAAGGCGCGGACGACACACGTTCTCTGCACCGATTGCCCCACAGGGTGACCCAGTGACACACCATAATTCTGGCCGCGCTCGGCGCGGCTTCACTCTCATCGAGCTCATGGTTGCGCTGGTGCTGTTCGGCATTGTCGGCGCGCTTTTCACCAAGCTGATGACCGTGCAAGGCAGATTCTTCGACCGACAGGGAATGGGCAACGCGGCGCGGAACGTGTCGCGTGCCGCGCTCAACCGTATCGTCTCCGACTTCCGAATGATCGAAGCGACGGGCGGCGTCGTTGCCGCGACTTCGACCTCGCTCACGCTTCGCATTCCATTTGCGATCGGCGTCATGTGCAGAAACAACGGCTCGGGCACCGGTACGGTACTGAGCCTACTCCCGATTGACTCGACCACGTACGCCCAAGCTACAGCCAACAACAGTTTCTACGGCTACGCGTGGAGAAACTACACTACGGGCGCGTATTCATACGTGGAGAATCCCGCTACAGAGGGATCTAACAGTGCATCGGATTGTACGAGCGTCAACGTCACGATGGTTCCAAACGGGAAAACCGTTGTGGTCACCCCAGCCCTCCCGGCCGGCGGAGGCCTTGGAACACCGGTGTTTCTCTACAACAAGATCAGGTACGAGATGAAGGCTTCGACGGCCGTCCCTGGTAAGCTCGGTCTCTACCGGACAATTATCACTCCGAGTGGAACGCTGACCTCCGAGGAGCTGGTGGCGCCGTTCGCTAACACAGCGGGCTGGAAGTTCTTCGCGATCAATGGTGGGTCGGTCGCCCAGGTGGCTCCTCCGGCCAACCTGGCGGATCTGCGGGGACTGGAACTCCATCTCGACGGTATCAGTGAAAACATTGCCCCAGGTCAGTTATCAAACGAATCTGCGCCATTCACAACCGCGGTGTACTTCAAGAACCGCACAAACTAGCCGAAGAGGCGTGACTACTATGCTGAACAACACCGAACGCCGTGGGTTTGCGATTCCCGTCGCGCTTCTTATTATCGCGGCGCTGACGATTATGGTTGCCGGGGGCTTTTCCCTGGTGAGCGCGGAGCGCAGATCGGTCGCCGACCAGAAATCCCAGATCTCTGCCTTCAGAATTGCGGAGCAAGGACTCGAGCTGTTTCTTGTTCGTCGCGACTCGCTGATGGCAGGCCATCCGGGCTTCAGTCATCTTCCGGGCGCGACCCCGGACACCGCGGTGATCGCCGTGACCGGCGGCGTCGCGACAGTGACGCTTACGCGTCTGCGG
>JBGPHO010000006.1:0-23397 GCA_041484425.1 Gemmatimonadaceae bacterium | reverse complement strand
GCTCAGAAATGGATGCGAGAGGGACTGGCCTGGATCGATTCGCAATCGAATACGAGATTCGGAAAGGCGTTCGCAGACGCCACGGAATCCCAACGTGAAACAATCCTCAATGACATTGCGTGGCCCGCTCGCGCGCCGGCGGCAATGACGGACGGCGTCAGCTTCTTCAACCGGTTCCGCGATCTCACTTCATCGGGATTCTGGTCGAGCAGAGTCGGCGTGAAGGATCTCAAGTATGAAGGCAACCTGTTCGCGCCCGACTGGAACGGGTGCCCTCCGGCCGCGCTCAAGAAACTGGGCGTGACGTACGCCAAGTTCGACAGGAAGAAGCTTCGCCTTACGCCCGAGTGATCTAAGTCCGACAGGAAGAAGCTTCGCCTCACACCAGATTGATGTACTGACCGCGAACCCCTTCAGCGAACGACATGAGCACAGAACGTCTCGGTATCGGTTTCGTGGGAAGCGGCTTCAACGCGCGCTTCCACATCCAGTCTCTCACATCCGTCCGCGAGATCGACGTCCGCGGAGTATGGAGCCCGAACGAAAAGAACGCGGCGTCATCGGCGGCGCTGGCGCGCGAGCTCGATGTCGGCGAGGCACGGCCATATCAGTCGATCCGTGACATGGTCGCCGATCCGGCGATCAACGCGCTATGGGTCTGCGGTCCCAACCAGGCGCGCATCGCCAACATTGAAGAGATCGTCGGCGCGATCAAGAGCGGCGCCGGTACGCTGAGAGGCATCGCCTGCGAGAAGCCGCTCGCGCGGAACGTAAGCGAGGCGAAGAAAGTGGCCGACCTCGCGCGCAGCGTCGGCCTGAGCACGGGGTATCTCGAGAACCAGCTGTTCTCTCCCGACATTACCCGCGGGCGCGAGCTGATATGGGCACGCGGCGCCGCGCTGACGGGCCGTCCCTACCTCGCCCGTGCCGCTGAGGAACACAGCGGACCCCATATGCCCTGGTTCTGGCAGGGGTCGCTCCAGGGCGGGGGCGTGCTGAACGACATGATGTGCCACTCCGTCGAAGTGGTGCGGCACCTCCTCACCAAGCCCGGTTCTCCGCGGTCCTCGATCAAGCCGGTCCGGATCAGCGCCCACATCGCCTCGCTCAAATGGTCGCGCGCCAAATACGCGAAGCAGCTCTCGGAGACGATGGGAAAGGACGTCGACTACACCAAGCGTCCGTCCGAGGACTTCGCCCGCGCCACTATAGAGTACGAGTCGGAGGACGGAGAGCCGCTGGTCGGCGAAGTGACGACCTCGTGGGCGTTCGTCGGGGCTGGCCTCAGGCTGTCGGCTGAATTGCTGGGGCCCGAGTACTCCATGTCGTGGAATACGCTCGACTCGAGCCTCAAGATGTTCTTCAGCAGGGAAGTGAAGGGAAAATCCGGCGAGGATCTCGTCGAGAAACAGAACGCCGAGATGGGTTTGATGCCGGTCGTCGCAGAAGAGGCGTCGGCGTATGGATACAGCGCCGAGAACCGGCACATGGCTCGCGCGTTCCTGAGCGGCGAGAAGCCAATGCTTACCTTCGATGACGGTTTCGAGGTCGTGAAGATCCTCATGGCGGCCTACATGAGCGCCGAAAAGGGACAGACCCTGACGTTCCCGCCGCCAGGACTGGAATCGTTCGTACCGGCGGTCGCAAAAGGGAGCTGGAAACCGTAAGACTTGCCAACGGATGAGCTTGACCATATGTTTCGCCGCTTAAAGGCGATGGCATGGCCAATGCTACAGCTGAGGTTGCACACCGCCTTCGGGAAAAAAATGAGACTCGCTCGCCTGACATTGACCTTCGCACTCGCCGCTGCCGCCACCGCCTGCGCCGCGGAGCGCACGCTCTCACCTCAGCCGGCGGGACGCTCAGTTGCAAGCGATGTAGCGCCCGGGACGATGCAGGTCCCGCTTCTCTTCGTCGTCGACGGCGTGCGACTCCAACGCGATCAGTTGCCTTCCTTGACCAGCGACCAGATCGCGGCGGTCCGCGTGATCAAGGGCCGCGCAGCCATCAGGGAGTACGGTCCCGACGCGTCGTACGGAGTCGTCGTGATCACGACGAAGGCCGCGACCGCTCCCCGCTCGTGAGTCGAGCGTAGCCCGCCGACACCCGGAGTCTCACGACAAGAAGGGCATCCAAACGGATGCCCTTTTGTGTTCCTGCGCTCCAGGGTGCATTTTCTTCTCGACATGAGCACACCATTCGAACGTCCCGGTCCCGCGCGTCTGCCTCCATTCCCACGCTCCTTCCGGCGGATCGTGTTCTGGATAGTCGGCGCGATCTTCATCGCGCTGATCGTCGTTCCGTGGCTGGCCAGCTTCTTTACGGACTGGCTCTGGTTCAAGGAAATCGGTTTTCAGACAGTTTTCGCAACTTCGCTGGTCTGGCGGATCGGTCTGTTCTTTGTCGGCGGCGCATTCACGTTCGCCTACTTCTACGGAAACGTGCGGATGGCGCGCGGAGCGGGGACCGGGTTTCCCGTGCTGTTCGTGAACCGCGGCGACGGCGTGACGGTGGATGTCTCGCGGATGTTCACCAAGCTCTTTCTGCCGGCCGCCGTGCTCCTCTCCTTTCTGACCGCGATCTCGCTGTCCGCGTGGTGGTTGACGCTCCTCAAGGGAATGAACGGCGTGGCGCTCGGAACGCGGGACACGCTCTTCAACCGCGACATCTCGTTCTATCTCTTCCGTCTCCCGCTGATCTCGGGCGTGCTGGGTACGCTCCTAACGCTCACCCTGCTTTCACTCGTCGCGACGGGCGCGATGTACTGGCTGCGAAACGACATCACGCTGCCTCCCCGCCGTGCATCCGCGAAGCCAAGGGCGGCACGGCATCTCGGTGGACTTCTGGCACTGGTGTTTGCACTGACAGCGATACGCCTCTGGATCGTCGACACATCCAACCTACTCTTTTCGACTACCGGTCCACTCCTGGGCGCGAGCTACACCGACGTCCACATAGCGTTGCCGGGACTCTACATCTCCGCGATCGCGGCGCTCATTGCGGCCGCGTGGGTCGTCCTCGGAATCGCGCGCGACAAGCTCGTCTGGTCAGCCGTCTCGGCGACCGTTTTCTTCGTGGCGGTGAGCGTGCTGGCCCGCGGGATCGTTCCGGCCGCGTTCCAGAAGCTCGTTGTCTCGGCCAACGAGCTGACGCGCGAGTCGCCGTATATCAGGCAACACATCAATGCCACGCGCAACGCGTGGGGCCTGGACAAGGTCGAGGGCAGAGACCTGTCGGGCGAAGTTCAGCTGGCGATGTCGAACATAAAGGCAAACGCTGCCACAGTAGACAACGTGCGCCTCTGGGAGCGCGACCTGCTGATGCAGACATTCAAGCAGCTCCAGGAAATTCGCACCTACTATGACTTCGTGTCCGTCGACGACGACCGGTACATGGTCGATGGCAAGTACCGGCAGGTTCACATCGCGGCGCGCGAGCTGAATTCCGAGTCGCTTCCCACTCGCACATTCATCAACTCGAGGCTGACTTTTACCCACGGCATGGGCGTGACGATGGCGCCGGTGAATCAGGTGACGAGCGAAGGTCTCCCGGTTCTCTTCATCAAGGATGTGCCGCCGGTGTCGACGGTCTCAGTCAAGCTCACCCGTCCCCAGATCTACTACGGAGAGCTGACCAACGAGTACGTATTCGTCGGCACGGGACAGCCCGAGTTCGACTACCCGGCGGGCGACAAGAACATTTACACCAAGTACACAGGGCGCGGCGGGGTCCCGATCGGGTCTTTCCTCAGGAAGGTGTTGTACGCGTTCCAGTTCGGCTCGCTCAAGATTCTTCTCTCCGACGACATCAAGGGGAGCGCGAGAGTTCTCTATCGGCGCAATATCATGGAGCGCGCGACGACGGCGATGCCGTTTCTGGATTTCGACAACGACCCGTACCTTATCATCACCGACGCCGGCCAATTGAAGTGGATCCTCGACGCATACACGACGAGTGACGCCTATCCGTACTCGCAGCGCACCGCCGACGGAACGACCTACATGCGAAACAGCGTGAAGGTCGTGGTCGACGCCTATGACGGGACGGTGGATGCCTACATCGCGGAGCCGAACGACCCGGTCGTCCAGACGTACGCGAAGATCTTTGGCGGAATCTTCAGGCCGATCAGCGCCATGCCGGCCGACATCCGTCGGCATGTTCGCTATCCCGGCGATCTCTTCAGGATCCAGACCTCATTGCACGCGACGTATCACATGACCGAGCCCGACGCGTTCTATCATCGCGAAGATCAGTGGCAGATCCCCGGGGCCCTCAACAAATCGACCAACGAAAATCCGTTCATGCGGCACATCATCATGCGACTCCCCGGAGAAAAGAATCCCGAGTTCATTTTCATGACACCCTTCACACCGCGTGGGAAGGACAATCTGGCGGCGTGGATGGTGGCGCGAATGGACGGCGAGAATTACGGCAAGCTCTCCGTTTATCGCTTCCCCAAGCAGAGCCTCGTCTACGGGCCCAAGCAGATCGCGAACCGCATCAACCAGGATACCGACATCTCGAGGCAGCTCACGCTCTGGGATCAGAAAGGCTCACAGGTAATCAGGGGAGAGCTGCTGGTGATTCCGATCGAGGAATCACTCATCTACGTGCAGCCGATCTACCTTCGCGCCGAGGGCGGCAACATTCCGGAGCTGAAGCGCGTGGTGGTTGCCCATGAGAACCGCGTCGTGATGGGTGAGACGCTGGAGGAAGGCCTCAACGCTCTGTTCGGCTCCGGCGCCGCGGCGCAAACGAGCACCAACGTTCAGGATTCACTCAGCACGCTCGGGATTGAGCCGTCGGTGGTCGGAGGCGGAGCGGTCCCGTCTACGGGTATCGCGCCCTCAGGCGCGGCCAGCGCGCTGCTTCGGGAGGCGCAGGCGCACTACGACCGCGCGATCGCCGCGCAGCGGGCCGGCAACTGGACGGAGTACGGGCGAGAGATCGAGCAGCTCGGCGCCACGATCCGCGCCCTCAGAGCGGGAAAGAACTAGCGGAATTCCGCCTTCCTCCGCCGCGAGAATGAATCTCACGTGGCGCGCTTCAGAAATTCCTGCACAGCCTTGCGGTAGCTGCGCCCGGTCGTGATGCGCTTGCCGTTCCGCAGGATCAGCAGCTGGTCTCCCTGATCGAATGGCTGTGCCTCGCGCACCTGCGCGGTATTGACGATGGTCGAGCGGTGGACGCGCAGGAACCGATTGCTGGGCAAGCGCGCCTCGAGCCTGCTGAGCGGCTCCCGCACATCGTACGCGACCTCAGCGAGATGTATTCTCGCGAGGTCGTCGCGCGCCTGAATCCAGAAGATCTCGTCGGGGTCGAGGAAGAGGATCTTCCCGTTGACCTTGACGCCGATCCTGTTCTTTGGCGCATCGAGCTGGCCGACGTACTTGATGAGCGCACTCAGCTGCGAAGACACGCTCGGCTGCGGCGATTCCTTGAGTCTCTTCCTGGCGCGGTCGAGCGTTTGGTGGAATCTCACGTGATCGACGGGCTTGAGGAGATAGTCGAACGCCCCGAACTCGAAGGCTGAAACAGCATAATCATCGAAGGCGGTGACAAAGATAACTGGGGGCATCTTGTCGGTGCCGACCTCCGTGATCACGTCGAAGCCATCCAGCTCCGGCATCTGCACGTCGAGGAATACGAGATCGGGCTGCTGCGCGCGTATCGCCGCGACCGCCTCGAGTCCGTTCTGGCATTCGCCGACCACTTCGACGTTGGGAGCGCTGGCGAGCAGCGAGCAGAGCCGCTGGCGCGCGAGCGTTTCGTCATCCACCACGAGAACACGCAGAGATTGCTCGATCATGCCTCAACCGCCGTGGCGAGATTGCCATCAATATTAGCGCCGTTGCGCGTGGGCGAGACGCGCCCGATCCTGAACGGAATCGTGATCCGAACTGCGTAACCTCCCTCGTCCCGAGGGCCGCTCTTGAATTCGTGGCCCTCGCCGTAGAGGTGGTTGAGCCGGGTGATCGTATTCGTCAGGCCGAGGCCCGTTCCTCGCGAGCGTTCGCGCGATCTGCGGGCGCGCACGCCGACGCCATCGTCCAGGATGGTAATCGAGAGCTTGTCACCCAGACGCAGTGCCGTGACCTGAACATAGCCCGCGCCCGCGCGCGGACTGATGCCGTGCCGGATCGCATTCTCCACGAGGGGCTGGAGCAGCAGGCTTGGAACGAGCGCCCCTCGCACGCCGTCCTCGATGTTGCAGCTGACGGTCAGGCGATCCTGGAAGCGCACCCGCTGGATCGCCACATATCGGTCGAGAAGCCCGAGCTCGCGCTCGAGCGGCACCTCCTGCTCGCTCGACGTCGATAGCACCAGCCGCAGGAAGTCGCTCAGCTCCGACACCATTCGCTCGGCCGCGGGCGGGTTCGTCGTGATGAGTGCCATGGCGCTGTTGAGCGCGTTGAAGAGAAAATGCGGATTGAGCTGAAGCTTGAGGGTATCCAGCTCCGACTGCACCAGTCGCGTAACCACTCGCTGGCGCTCGGCTGATTCCTTGCTCGCCTCGCGCACGAGGTGTTCCACCCAGGAGGTCGCATATGTGGAAACGGTGCCGAAGACCCCGAGCAGAATGAGCTTCGCTGCTTCGTCGAGCGGCGTGATGCGTGCCTGCTGGACCGCATCGATCGGATTGATCACCAGAGGCACACGATGGGTTGCCCAGAGCCAGATCAGAAGGCCCAGGTACTCCGCGAACGCGAGGGCCGATATGAATGCAGCCTTCCGCACGGACGAAGCAACGGGACGGCCGGCGAGCACCACGAAGTACATCAGGAAAATCGGCGATCTCAGCGCGAGCACGCCGGACTGCGCCACCGCGTACGCGCCGATGATGGCCGTCACCGCGGTGACGTCGACGATTGGATTCACTGCCGAGAGCCAGTCCGGAAGCTCGGGACGACGATACCATGTCAGATATTGCGCGACGGTCCAGAGCAGCATCGGGCCCAGCACCAGCACGTTGGCGGTGTTGAGCGCCGGCGAGAGGTGCGGCGCGTACATGAGCGCCGATGCGGTGAGCAGGAATACCACAGCGGCCCGGAGGCCGTTGAGTATCCGCTCCGCCCTGTCGCGCCTTAGGCGGAGACTCTCGGGGGGCGCGAACGAGGAGGAGGAGAAAAGCTGCATCAATTGAATCTGCCTGGAGCGGGGTGGCTGGGATAGCAGGCCGACGAGGTACCTGCTACCCCCGACGCCGGCTTAGTCGTGCCCACCGTCGTCGTTGCCGTGATGACCCTCATGATGATCCTCACCGCGCTCATCGTTGTCCTCGAATGCATGGAACGAGCGGCGGATGTTGTTCTCGATCTGCTGCTGGCTGGTGCTGCCAGACGTCGCCATGGTCGGATCGATCACAGCGCCGTTCGAGGTCAGGAACCAGTTACGGACATCGATGGCGACCGTCGCATTCTTGGTCGTCGCATCGATCACGAGCGGTGGATCGAACTGCATTTCCAGCTTGGCGCGCACCGGTGAGGTGAACACGAAGGGGGCTCCCTTGAAGGTGCCCTCGACGCGCACGCTCTTTCCCACGAGGTTCGGGTTTGCGGTGTTGAAATCGGTTGCCGTGTTTCTCGCCGGTGCCAGCTTGGCCTCCAACTGGGAGAACGTGCCAGCCGCGAGCGGAATGTTGATCACCGGGTGGAGGGCGTCGTCCAGCGGTACATCGACGAGAAGGGGATCGCGTGAAACATCTTCGCAATCTTCGCCCATGTTCGCATGATCGTCGTCCGATTCTACATCTCCGACGCAATCAGCGGTGCCGGTGCGATCCAACTCCAGCCTTCCGATGACGACCTGCACCTTCTGAAGAACCAGCTCGCTGTTCTGGCCTACCACGAGATCCGCTGCAACTCGGTTCGCCGCGGACGTTACGGTTGTGTTCGTCGTGAATGAAATCTGAACTGGATGTCTGTTGCCACCGGTCAAATCGCTCGAGCAGCCCGCAAGAATGCTAAGAGCTGCAATGCCTGCAATCGGCGTTGTGTACTGTATTAGGCGTTTGGTCATTGAGGTCCTCCTCGGCTTTTCGCCGCAAATGGGTGTCCTCGTCGGCTGCGTGGAAAGTATGTCAATCCTACCTTGCGACGAGCCACCCGAGGGCGGGAGAACTCGTGTTCGGGGCGAGCGACTTGTAGCGCGCGGTGAAGGACGTTTTGAGGGAGACGAGAAAGTCCGGCGGAGCGCCTGCGAGTGTGCTTTTGCCGAGTTTACATTCGCATTACCGCATCGGGATTACTTCGCGGGATGCGTCGAAGGAGGCTCGAGGACCGAGTCACGAACGGCGCGCATGAAGGCGACGAGCTTTGTTTCGTCGAGCCTTCCGCTGGTGCGCAATCCACTGCACAAATCCACGCCGAATGGCGCGACCTGGGCTATCGCCGTGCCGACGTTTCCGGGATTGAGCCCGCCGGCGAGAAAGACCGGGACATCTACCGAGTCGCGAATCCTTCTGCTCACGCCCCAGTCGTGCACGCGCCCCGTGCCTCCGAGCTCCTTTGTCGAGAGGGATGGATTCCCGGAGTCGAGAAGGAGCGCATCGACGTCCGGGGCTACCGCGACGGCCTGCTTCAGCGCGTCATCGTCGCGGACATGGATCACCTGCACGATCGAAATCCCCGGGAGTGAGTCGCGCAGCCGCGCGTGCACGCCGGGCTCGACATCGTCAACGAGCTGAAGTGTCGTCGTCCGGCAGAATCGTTGTTGCGCGATGATCGGCTCAGCCGTCGTTTCGCAAGTGAGGAGGAAGGTCGCGACGCCCGGCGGCACGGTATACGCAATATCCCGAATGCGGGATTCAGCGATGGGACCAGGACCGCTCGGCATCCGAGATACGAAGCCAAGCGCCGACGCGCCCATTCGCACCGCGAGCGCGGCTTCTTCCTCGGACGCAATGCAACAGACCTTAACCCTGGGCGGGACGGGGAACATAACGGGGCCGGTGGTGGATACTATGTACGGTAATTGCATACAATTTCGTTCGTCGGGCCGCGCCGCGCTCAGCGGCTCCTCACTTCAACCAGTAACGCGCGAGGCAATATGCTCACAAGAAAATCTAGGCTGCTGCTGGGCCTCACGGTGGCGATTCCATTGGTGTTCGCCGCCTGCACGGACAACAGCATCTTCAATCCGATGGCCGATGCCGCGGGCGACTACCAGCTCACCGTCTACGCCGGCAAAACCCTTGTTGCTCACTACACGATTCAGCCGGGAGATGCCACTTACCCGAATGGCGCCTCGTTTGACGTGGTCGGCGGCGATCTGAATTTGAGCAGCAACGGAACGTTCATCGAGACCAACAACTACGTCATCACACCGACTGGCCAGTCGGCGTTTAACCAACAGTTCACGAGCAGCGGAACGTGGACGCTGAACGGAACGGCGCTGACGCTCAGTGCTCCGGCGCAAAACGGAAACAGCTCGCGGTTCGTGACCGGGACTCTCGACGTGAACACCATCAATTACCAGGAAGACAGCGGCGGCGTGCTCCAGTCGTTCGAGTACAAACGGTAAAGCTGACAAAAGCCAAAAGCCGACCTGAAGGGGGCGCTCTCGTCGGAGCGCTCCCTTTTTGTTATCGTTTGGGAACCTGGAACCGGCTCCCGTGCCGCACCGTAAGGCTCAAAACTCTTTCGAGGACGGACACAATGGGGATAGTGGCCTGGATCGTGGTTGGACTCGTCGCTGGTGTTCTTGCATCTCTCGTGATGGGTGGCACCGGATACGGAATCATTGGTGACATCGTCATCGGCATCGTCGGCGCCTTCATCGGGGGCTGGCTGTTCAAGGCGCTCGGCATCTCGTCGCCCATGGGCGGTATGGGCGGGACGATTTTCGTCGCCTTCATCGGCGCCGTCGTACTTCTCTTTGTGCTTAGGCTGATACGCGGGTCTACACAAAAAGGTGTAAAGCTCTAAGCGCGGCGCACGACACGAAGGTGGCGATTAGGCGGCGGAGTGCCACGATCTTCGGTTATTCAGGCACTCCTCTTGTCGACAAGCTTGGAATAAAGCCTGGCGCGCGTCTGCAGCTCGTTTCAGAGCCGAAGGATTTTGTGGAGCTGCTGGGCGGGCTTCCCGACGGATCGCGCATCGCGTCGAGAGGATCTCTCGATTTCGCGATGTTGTTCGTCAAGGCAAAGTCCGATCTGCAGAAGCGATTCGCGCGGCTGCGCGACCGGCTCGAGCCAAATGGAATGCTCTGGGTCGCGTGGCCGAAGAAAGCATCGGGCGTGGCGACCGATCTCACCGAGGGCGTCGTGCGTACGTTCGGGCTCGAGTCCGGGCTGGTCGACGTGAAAGTCTGCGCCGTCGATGACACATGGTCGGGGCTCAAGTTCGTCCGCAGGCTGAAGGACCGCTGACATCGCGCGGGGCTGGCGTTGGAGATTAACTTCTCCCCGATGATCGACCCCATTGCCCAAGTGCCGGATTGAAATCCGTCGACGCGCTTCTCGCGGGTCTGGTGGACTACGCAGGACTGTTTCCACCGGCGAGCGAAGACATGCGGCCGGCTCTCGAGAGCTACGCTTCGTACTTCCACGGCGCGGACAGGAGGGCGCTTGGCCGCTTCATCGTGCCGATCTCGCGCGTTAAGGAGCTCGAAGAGGCCGGCAGCGATCTGATGCCCCGCGGCTCGCGGTCCGACCCGTGGCGCTTGAGCGTGCTGGTCGCGGAAGACGTGCGTTCCGCGGGTGAAGAGATGCTGAAGTTCAATGGCCGCCATGCGTCGGAATCAAAGGATGGACACGCCGTTATCGACGTGGCCGAGCTCAAGGCGAGCGCGGTGGATGAAATTGGACTCCAGCGACAAGAGGTGCCCGCCGCATTCACGGCGTATTTCGAGATTCCCATTACGGGCGATGTCACGCCACTCGTGAAAACGATCGCGAAGGTCGGTGCACGGGCGAAGGTTCGCACCGGTGGCGTAACGCCCGAAGCATTTCCGCCGGCCCAGGCCGTCATCGCTTTCATTGCCGCGTGCCAACGAGAGAATGTCCCGTTCAAGGCGACTGCCGGGCTCCATCATCCTCTTCGCGGTGAATACCGATTGACATACGAACCGGACGGTCCCAAAGGGATGATGTACGGGTTTCTCAACGTTATCCTGGCCGCGGCGCTTCTGTACGAAGGCGAGAGCGAGGACACGGCGCTCGCCGCGCTCGAAGAGAGCGATTCGACACAGCTCGAATTTTTGGACGACGCAATTCTATGGCGCGGAAAGCGCATTGACGTTGAGCAGCTTCTGGCTTCACGCTTGCACTTTGCGATTTCGTTCGGCTCGTGCTCTTTCCGCGAGCCCGTCGACGAGCTTGCGCACCTCACTAGCACAATGAGTTCAACCAACCTGTGAATCAAACGCACGATCCGGCACTCACGTCGTGGGTCGAATCCGCGAACTCGCCCGACACGGATTTTCCGATTCAGAATCTTCCCTTCGGCGTATTCTCGCGCAAAGGCGATTCGGAGCGACGCGTCGGTGTGGCGATCGGCGACCAGATCATCGATGTCGGAGAATCTCTCAGCGCGAACCTGTGGAGCGGGAAGGCGCGCGATGTGGCGCGGTGGTGCGACCGGCCGACGATCAACGAGCTGATGCAGGCGCCAAAGGAATCTCTCTCAGAGTTCCGCGCGCGGCTGAGCGAGCTGCTGGCGGGCACGCCCGGCGACGACACCGTGATCAACCCGCTCCCACCGGGCGCTCTGGTGCCGATGGCAGAAGTCGAGATGTTTCCGGCGGCCGAGATCGGCGACTACACGGACTTCTACGCCTCGATCTACCACGCGACGAACGTCGGCAAGATCTTTCGTCCCGAAAGTCCGCTGCTTCCGAACTACAAGCACGTGCCGATCGGCTATCATGGGCGCACGTCATCGATCGTAATCAGCGGGGCCGAGGTCACTCGACCCAAGGGTCAGACGCTTCCGGCCGGAGCCAAGACTCCGACATTCGGACCGACCGAGATGCTCGACTACGAGGCGGAGGTCGGCTTTTTCGTGGGGCGGGGAAACGAGCTTGGCGAGCCGATACCGATCGGCGAAGCCGAAGACCACCTTTTCGGGATCTGTCTCGTCAACGACTGGTCCGCGCGCGACATCCAGTCGTGGGAGTACCAACCGCTCGGTCCTTTCCTGTCGAAGAATTTCGCGACGACGATCTCGCCCTGGGTGGTAACGTGGGAGGCGCTCGAGCCGTATCGGGTGCCTGCGTTCTTCCGGCCGCCGGGTGATCCACAGCCGTTGCCGTATCTCTCCTCCGAGAAGAACAAGAACGAAGGCGGCATCGATCTCAACATCGAGGTCTACATCAGATCGATGATGATGCGGGAGGGGCGTCTGCGTCCCTGGCGCCTCAGCTCGGCCTCGCTGGCCGACATGTACTGGACCGCGGCGCAGATGCTCACGCACCACGCCAGCGGCGGCTGCAACCTCCAGCCGGGCGATCTTTTCGCGAGCGGCACCGTATCGGGACCCGACGCGGGCTCACAGGGATGCATGCTCGAGCTGACGCGGCGCGGCGCCGCACCGATCGCGCTTCCGACGGGCGAGGAGAGGAAGTTCCTCCACGATGGCGACGAGATCATCCTGCGCGCCTACTTCCAGCGCGAAGGTGCCGCCCGCATTGGCCTTGGGGAGTGCTCGGGTCTTATCGTCGCATCTCCGCGGCGCTAGCACCCAGGGCCCGATGGCTATGTCGCGTAACGGGCGCGAGCCCCTCTATGTCGTTCGCAACTCGCCGATTCACGGGCGGGGTGTGTTCGCGGCGCGCTACATCCGGGCGGGAACCCGGATAGTCGAGTACACGGGCGACCGCATAAGCAACCGGGAGGCAGACCGCCGCTACGACGACACCAGGATGAAGCGGCACCACACTTTCCTCTTCACGCTGGACAAGAAGACGGTGATCGACGGCGCGATCGCGACCGGCGGGGGAGACGCGAGCTACATCAACCATTCGTGCGACCCGAACTGCGAGGCGGTAATCTCCGGCAAGAAGATCTTCATCCACGCGCTACGCGGGATCTACCCCGGGACCGAGCTTGCGTACGACTACCAATATGAGCGAACGGGCAGGAACGATGCGAAGCTCGAGAAGTTCTACTTCTGCAAGTGTGGTGCGGAGAACTGTCGCGGCAGTATCATGAAGCCCCGCAATAAACGTTCGCGGCGCGCGACGGGTTCGCGAACCCGGAGGAAGTAGCGTCCTCTGGACTTCCCGCGTGCGCGGCAGTTATGGTAGGTCGACACTCCTTTTCTTTTTCGGAGCATCCGCATGCGTCTAGTTTTGCCCGCGCTTGCACTTTCGCTTGGGTTCGCAACCTCGGCGGCGGCACAGGGTGCCGTCCCGATGCAGTCGACACCACTCGACCCCGCCAACCTCGATCGCTCGGTCTCGGCCTGCACCGACTTCTATCAGTTCGCCAACGGGGGCTGGGTCAAGAGAAATCCGGTTCCGGCGGCGTATTCGCGCTGGGGCAGCTTCGACCAGCTCCAGGAGAACAACCAGGCCAACCTGCTGACCATTCTCCGCAGCGCCGCCGCAAACGGCAACGCCCAGGCGAACGAAGACATTCGCAAGCTCGGCGTCTACTACACGTCGTGCATGGACTCCGCCGGTGCGGAGCGCGCCGGCGCACAGCCGATCAAGCCGGAGCTCGATAGGATCGACGCCGTCAGGAATCGCGCCCAGCTCGAAGCGGAAATAGCGCGCCTGCACTCGCGCGGCGTTTCGCTCCTCTTTGGATTTGGGGCGCAGCAGGACCTCAAGAACAGCACATCAGTCATCGCCGGAGTTGGTCAGGGCGGCTTGTCCCTTCCCGATCGAGATTACTATCTGAACACCGACAAGCGCTACGTGGACATCCGCGCCAACTACGCCGACCACGTCGCGCGAATGTTCCAGCTGCTGGGCGAGAACGCCACACAGGCCGCAGCAGACGCACAGAAAGTCATCGCGATCGAGACCGGGCTTGCCAAGCCGGCAATGACGCGCGTTCAGATGCGCGATCCCAATGCCAGGTATCATCGGATGACTTCGGCGGAGCTGGCGCAGCTCGCTCCGGGCTTCAACTGGCCGACATTCTTCAGCGGCGAGGGACGCGCCGACATCTCGGCGATCAACGTCGAGAATCCCGAGTTCCTGAAGACCGCGGACTCCATGTTGGGCTCGGTGCCGCTCGACGACTGGAAGGCGTATCTCCGCTGGCACCTGCTCGACGCCGCGGCGGGGAGTCTCAGCTCGGCGTTCGTGAACGAGGACTTTCGTTTCGGGAGCACACTGAGCGGTGCGAAGGAGATGCTGCCCCGCGACAGGCGTTGCGCCCGCGCGACCGATACCGGGTTGAGAGACGCGCTCGGACAGGCGTACGTCGCGCAGTACTTCACGCCCCAGGCGAAGCAGCGCGCGCTCGAGATGGTACGCAACCTCGAGTCGGTGTTTCACGACCGGCTTCAAACCCTGGGCTGGATGAGCGACACGACGAAGGTCCAGGCGACGGGGAAGCTCGCTGCTTTTGCCAACAAGATCGGCTACCCGGACAAGTGGCGCGACTATTCGACGGTGACGATCAAGCCGGGGCATTTTCTCAACAACCAGGTCGCCATGCGCGAGTACGAGCGTCGCCGCACCCTCTCGAGAATCGGCCAGCCGGTCGATCGCACCGAGTGGGGAATGACGCCGCCGACGGTCAACGCGTACTACAGCCCGTCGATGAACGAGATCGTGTTCCCGGCCGGCATCATGCAGCCGCCATTCTTCGATCCGAAGGCCGATGACGCTGTGAACTACGGCGGGATGGGGGCGGTGATCGGACACGAGATGACGCACGGCTTCGACGACCAGGGCGCGCAGTTCGACGCACAGGGGAATCTCCGCAACTGGTGGGGCACGTCCGATCTCGAGAAGTTCAAGCGCGGCACCGGACTCGTCGCGTCGCAGTTCGACGGCTACACCGTTCTCGACAGCGTTCACGTGAACGGGAAGCTCACGCTCGGCGAAAACCTCGCGGATCTCGGGGGTCTCTCGGTCTCTTACGCCGCGCTGGAGAAGGCCCTGGCCGAGAAAGGAAGGCCGCCACTAATCGATGGCTTCACTCCCGAGCAACGCTTCTTCCTGGCGTGGTCGCAGATCTGGAGACAGAACATTACTCCGGAGGCGCAGCGCGTCAGGATCAATACGGACCCGCACTCCCCGGGGCAATGGAGAACGAACGGCCCGGTGTCGAACCTGCCGCAATTCGCCGCGGCGTTCGGGTGCAAGCCGGGCGATCCGATGGTCAGGCCGGATTCGGTGAGGCCGGTGATCTGGTAGCGGGCGGGTCCGGCATTCTTTGGAATTAAGGGGACCCGAAAAGCGAGAAGGCCATTCCAGGGAGACGCGTGCCAGCCGGCGGTCCGCTGCTTTTGTCCAAAATGTGGCGCGCTCTCCGACCCAGCGACTAACTTGAAGCATGACTGCCCGGAGCTTCTTCTACCGGGAGACAGAGGGGATGCGCGTCACCGTGCGACCCGTCTATCTCCGCGATCACTCGGAGCCTTCGCAAAGCCACTACGTGTTCGCCTATTTCGTGCGCATCGAGAACGTCGGCACGATGGCCGCGCAGCTCCTCACGCGCCGCTGGCTGATTCACGACTCCGTCGGGGAGGGAGTGGACACCGAAGTGATTGGCGAAGGCGTGGTCGGCGAGCAGCCGACGATCATGCCGGGGGCCGTCCACGAGTACCAGAGCTTCTGCATTCTGAAGTCGGGTGAAGGCTGGATGGAGGGGCACTACGGCCTTCTCCGGCAGGACGGAACGCCCTTCGAGGCGTCGATCCCGCGCTTCATACTCAGCGCGAGCGAGTCGACGAGCCTTCCATCGTAAGTCGCGCACGACAGTTGCTTGGCATCCGGCCGTGAGCCGCATCTACGACATCTCGGTGCCCATCCGGTCGGGCGGACTGGTCTATCCGGGGAACCCCGAGATCGACATCGCCCTGCAGCAGGCGGTGGCGAAAGGCGCCAGCGCAAACGTGTCGACGATACGATTCGGCTCCCACACCGGCACCCACGTCGACGCTTCGCGTCACTTCTTCGACGATGGCCAACCCGTCGACAAGATCCCGCTCGATCGTTTGATCGGGCCCGCATTGCTGATTGGCTTCGGGGACGAGGTCCGTTCAGTTGGCGCCGCTGAGCTGCGCGAACACGACATCAACGATCACAAGCGAATCCTGCTTCGCACTCGAAACTCAGCGCTCCTTTCCCGGAAGGAGTTCGTCAACGACTACACGTACCTGGCTCCCGACGGCGCGCAGTACCTGGTCGACAAGGGCGTGCAGCTCGTGGGAATCGATTACCTGTCCATCGAGCAGTTCCACTCCGGACACCATCGCACGCATCGCACGCTTCTCGGTCACTCGGTGGTAATAGTCGAAGGTCTCGATCTGTCGGCGGCGCCCCCGGGTGAATACCAGTTCATCTGCCTCCCGCTCCGGATCGAGGGCTGCGATGGCGCGCCGGCGCGCGCGGTGCTGATCGCGTGACGGAAATCAGGCACATTTTCTTCGATATCGGCGGAGTCCTCGGCTCGAACGGCTGGGACCACGAGCAGCGAGAGCGCGCGGTGGAGCGATTCAACCTGAAAGCCGACGACTTCGAATGGCGCCACAAGGAAGTCATCGGCGAGTGGGAAGAGGGAAGAATCACGATCGATGAGTATCTCGAGATCGCCGTGTTCTATACGCCGAGGGACTTCACACGCGAAGAGTTCATCGAATTCATGTACTCGCAGAGCATCCCCAACGAAGGGACCATCAGCATTGCCCGCGCGCTGGCGCGCCAGCCCGGATACACGCTGATGACGCTCAACAACGAATCCGAAGAGCTCAATAACCATCGTATTCAGAAATTCGGAATCTCGCAGATCTTCGAGGCGTTCCTGTCCTCCTGCTGGCTCGGCGTTCGCAAGCCGATACGCCGCTTCTACAACCGCGGCCTCGGTATCGCTCAGGCGGAGGCCGCGACCTCACTCTTCATCGACGACCGGCAGCAGAATCTCATTTCGGCCAGCACCCTTGGCATGAACGTGGTTCACTTCACATCCGCGACACAGCTTCGCTCCGACCTGGAGCGAGTGCTTCACCTGGAAATTCCCGGAGCATAGGCGATGCGCTTGGCGATGATCGGCCTCGGCCGAATGGGCGGCAACATGTCGGAGCGTCTGATGAAAGGTGGCCACGAGGTTGTGGTCTTCGATCGCGCCCCGGAGGTGGTGCAGAAGTACGTCGCGAAAGGAGCGACCCCGGCCAGCTCGCTCACCGAAGTCACCGGCAAACTCAAGAGTCCGCGGATCGTGTGGATCATGGTGCCCGCGGGAAAACCCGTAGACGATACGATCGCCTCGCTGCTACCCGGGCTGTCGAAGGGCGATGTGATAATCGACGGCGGCAACTCCAACTTCCACGACTCGATGCGCAGGGCGGCCGACCTGAAGGCGAAGGGAATGCACTTCGTCGATTCGGGAACGAGCGGGGGCATCTGGGGTCTCGCGAACGGATATTGTCTCATGATCGGCGCCTCACCGGAGGCGTTCAAGCTGTGCGAGCCGATCTTCAAGACTCTCGCACCGAGCGACGGATACGCTCACATGGGACCGCCCGGCTCCGGGCACTACGTGAAAATGGTTCACAACGGAATTGAATACGGAATGCTCCAGGCCTACGCGGAAGGCTACGAGATTCTGCACGCATCGAAAGCCTTCAAGCTGGACCTCCACAAGATCGCCGCGGTTTGGAATCACGGCAGCGTCGTGCGCTCGTGGCTCAACGAGCTCGCGGAGACGGCCTTCGAGAAGGACGGCGAGCTGAGTGATCTGCGCGGATACGTCGAAGATTCGGGAGAGGGGCGCTGGACGGTGCAGGAAGCGATCGATCTCGACGTTCCGGCCCCGGTCATCACACTCTCATTGCTCACGCGGCTCCGGTCGCGGCAAGCCGATTCGTTCTCGGCAAAGGTGATCGCCGCTCTGCGCAACGAATTCGGGGGTCACGCGGTGAAGAAATCATGAGGACTCCGGTCGCGGTCCCGTTGATGCGAGCCCCGCGACGGCGGGGAAGCCGCGAAAAGGCGGACCCGTGCACGATGGTGATCTTTGGTGGGGCGGGCGATCTCACCAAGCGCAAGCTCATTCCGGCGATCTACTACCTGGCGGAACAGAAGCTTCTGCCCGACACCTTCGCGCTGCTCGGGGTCGCACGCGATCAGAACACGGATGAGGGATATCGCGCACTGATGCGCGAAGCGATGACCCAATCCGACGAGATCCACAAGGTCAACGACGACGTCTGGCAATGGCTCTGCGAGCGAACGTTCTACGCGGGCGGAGACTTCTCGAATGACGAAGCCTACGTGAACATCCAGAAGCGGCTCACCGAGATCGAGTCGCACTCGCCGCAGCAGGACCGGAACCGGCTGTTCTATCTGGCGATTCCACCAAGCGTGTTCGAGACGACACTCAAGCACCTGTGCATGAGCAAGCTCGCCTGGCGCACGCACTCGTACGAGGAGCGTCCCTGGGCCCGCGTCGTGATCGAGAAGCCGTTCGGCCGCAGCCTCGAATCGGCGAGGGCTCTCAACCGGCTCGTGCTCGACGAGTTCGGCGAGCACCAGATCTATCGTATCGATCACTACCTCGGGAAGGAGAGCGTCCAGAACATTCTCGTGTTCCGCTTCGCGAATTCCATCTTCGAGCCTCTATGGAACCGGCACTACATCTCGCACGTGCAGATAACGGCGGCGGAGTCAGTCGGGGTGGAAGGAAGGGGAAAATACTACGAGGAAGCCGGCGTGCTGCGGGACATGTTTCAGAACCACCTGCTCCAGCTTCTCACGCTCGCCGCAATGGAGCCGCCCAGCTCGTTCACCGCGGACGCGGTTCGCGACGAGAAAGTGAAAGTCCTGCACTCGATGCGCCCTCTCATTCACGGTGACTGCGAGCCGCCCGTGGTTCGCGCGCAGTACGACGCGGGCGCTATCGACGGCAAAACAGTACCGGGATACACGAGCGAGCCGGACGTGTCACCGAATTCCCTGACCCCGACTTTTGCCGCAATGCGGGTCTCGATCGACAACTGGCGGTGGAAGGGAGTCCCGTTCTACCTGCGATCCGGAAAGAGAATGGCACGCCGGATTTCCGAGATCGCCATCCAGTTCCGGTCGCCGCCCCTCCTGCTATTCGGTCAGAAAACGGTCGAGGAGATGTCGCCCAGCGTCCTTACGCTGCGCGTTCAGCCCGACGAGGGAATCTCCCTGCGTTTTCAGGTGAAAACTCCCGGCGCGATGCACGAGCTCACGCCAGGGCTCGAGATCACACCGGTGGACATGGACTTCACGTACGCCGAGGCGTTCGGAAATGAAGCGCACCCGGCGTACGAGACGCTGCTGCTCGATTGCATGATTGGTGATCCGACGCTGTTCACGCGCAGCGACGAAGTCGAGATGGCGTGGACCATCATCGACCCGTTGCTCGAGTACTGGGGCACGCATCCCGCAACCACGCTTCCAAAGTATCCGGCGGGCAGCTGGGGACCCGAGGAAGCGAATAAAATCCTTGATGGAGATCACACCCGTTGGCGATAGCTTCCCTCATGCTCCCGCTCGTCGCGCTAATCCTTTCGTCGACAGCCTGTCAAAATCCAAAACCGAGCCAGAAAGATTCGGCCGCCGTCCTGGCGGGCGACACCACACACCATGTGCTTTCGCCGGAGGACCGGACACTCATCTTGCGTGCCCGGGAGCTCGATCGCGCGGACAGTCTCGATGCGGCCCGCTCCGCGTACGACCAGGCCGCGCAGAAGCTCCCGCAGCTCTCCGATTGGCTGTACCTGAGAGCAGCCGGCGTGACCGGCGACAGCTCGGCGAGAGCAGCGTACTACGCGAAGCTTCGAACGGACGTAGCGCGGGATCGCATCAAGGTGACCGATGCGATCGCACGGGAGCGGACGCGAGATTTCGCGGGTGCCATACGGGCATACAACGCGCTCGGCCAACGGCTGGACGCTCTGAGGCTTCGCATCAATCCGCCGGCCGATGACGCATCGAGGACGGCCGCGCGCGGCGAGCTGCTGTCCTACATCTCCAGCTCGAACAACTCGGCCGACACGCGTGAGGCCGTGGATCTTTTCGATAAGGTCTTCACCACGACGACACCGTCCGAGGAGCTCGTCATCGCGCGCGCGGCTAACAAATCGGGCCTGCCTGATCGCGCCGCCGCCGCTTACGCAAAGGCGCTCGGCGCCGGACTCGGCGACGTGGATGACAATGTTGGTTACGGTTCCGTGCTGTACCGCCTGAGACGGTACGCGGACGCCGCCACTCAGCTCGCGAAAGTACGGTCTCCTCCAAAGCTCGCTGCCGCGGCGCAATACCAGCGGGCGAGGGCGCAGATCGCTCTTGGCAACACGGAGGTTGGCCGGTCCACACTCCGGGCAATCACGACCGCCTACCCGAAGGACACGAGCGCGGCGTCGGCGCTCCTGCTTCTTGCCGACCTCGCCACCGACGACAGTCGCGACCAGGACGCGCGGCAGACTCTCAACGCGCTGCTCAAGCGCTTTCCCACCGGCCGTCACGCCACGAATGCTCGCTTTCGGGCCGGCATGATCGCCTACATTCAGGGCGACAGGAGAGGAGCCGCCGCGGAATTCGACTCGCTCGTCGCGCGTGATTCCAACAGTACCGAAGCGCTGGCCGCCTCCTATTGGGCCGGACGCTCGTACGCCGCACTGGGCGACAAGACGCGCAGCAAGGCCAGATGGCGCTCGGTAGTCGCCAGGGACCCAGTCAGTTACTACGCCGTCGTGGCTGCCAAGCGCCTCGACACGACGCTCGTAGCGCCGGACCGTTCACCCGCGAATTACGCCAGAGTTCCGGCAATCGACACGGCCCTCAACCGCGTCGTCGCGCTCAAGGATGTCGGGATGGATGTGGAGGCGGGATTCGAGAACGACAGGTTGTTCCGCGATGCTCTGGGAAATCCGACGCGAATGATCGCGACGGCGCACGCGCTCGCTGGATCAGATCAGGCCTCACGCGCGATCGCGCTGGGGCGCCGCGCCATCGACGAGATCGGACACAGTCCGGAGAATTACCGGCTCTATTTTCCGGTGCTGGAACGTGAGACTCTGATCTCCAGCAGCAAGGAGAACGGCCTCGATCCGGTGCTTGTCGCGGCGCTCATCCGGCAGGAATCGAACTTCAATCCGCTAGCCACTTCGCCCGCCGGTGCGAGAGGACTAATGCAGCTAATGCCGGCGGTTGGGAAAGCAGTTGCTGACACGAAGAGGATCGGGCCGTGGGATCCGGAGCTGCTCTATCAGCCCGCCACCAACATCAAGCTGGGCACCGCTCACCTGAGTGGTCTGGCGCACAGGTATCCAGAGGTGGTGAAGGTGCTCGCGGCCTACAACGCGGGTGAGTCGCGCGTGGAAAAATGGTCGACCAAGGCAGGGGCCGCCGATCCGGAGGTATTCACGGAGCGCATCCCCTTCGTCGAGACGCGCGACTACGTGCGCACGATCTTGCGCAATCGCGCCTACTACCAGGCGCTCTATCCCTGGTAGCTGTCCTTCTCGGAATCTGCTTTCAGCTCGCCCTTTCTCCGCTTTTGCCAGTCCAGCAGCCACGTCCCCGGAATCATGAACAAAGGCGTGAGAAAGACGCCGAGCAGCGAGTTCAGCCAGATCAGCGCGAGGTAGAAAGCGACGAGTCCGAACGATACCCACAGCGTGCCCAGCGGGCCGTGCGTTTCCAAGCGAAACTCCCCCGTGAATAGGTAGATTAAAAGTATCATGGCCTACGCCCGGGTTGAAGGATCCGAAGTGGAGCAATCTGTCGAGACGGCGCTTGGCCGTTGCGGACCAGCTGTCCTCGCGGTCTCGGGCGGCCTCGACTCAATGGTTCTGCTCACCGCGGCATCCCGCCTTCCCGCGCGGGCGCGTAAGACGATCGTCGTCGCCACGTTCGATCACGGCACGGGCAAGGCAGCAGGACGCGCGGCGGCACTCGTCTCGCGCCAGGCTGTCATCTCCGGGTTCGCCTGCGTCACTGGGCGCGCATCAACCATCGGCACGCGAGAAGAGGAGTGGCGCCGCGGCCGCTGGCAGTTCCTGCAGCAGGTCGCGTCGAGGCGCGAAGCAAACGTGGTGACCGCGCACAACCTCGACGACCAGGTCGAAACCGTCTTCATGCGGATCCTTCGCGACGCCGGTCCGCGCGGACTCGCCGGCCTGTACGCGGAATCCGAGATCGTCCGGCCGTTTTTGAACCTCAGCCGAGCCACGCTGGCGAAGTACGCTCGCGAGAACAGTGTGCCGTTCGTCCAGGATCCATCGAACTCGGACCGCAAGCACCTGCGGAACCGCGTCCGGCTCGACATTCTGCCCACCATCATGAAGCAGAATCCCGGCTTTCCCGACGAGCTGCTTTCGCTAGCGCGTGCAGCCGCGGATTGGCGGCGGTCGCTCGAGGATCTGGCAGGCAGCGTCGGAGCACAGGCAGAACAGGATGGCGCTCTTCGCATCAGCCGCTCCAGCCTCATGGGATACGACGCCGACTCCCTTAGAGTTCTTTGGCCAGCCCTGGCGGCACGCGCGAGCGTGGTAATGGACCGGCGAGGAACCCAGCGCGCCGCGGAGTTTACTATTAAGGGAGCAACGGGAGGGGCAATTCAGCTCTCCGGAGGGATCGAGATCGTCATGCGACGCGATCACATGCTGCTGCGCCGCTGGCGGTCGGGAAGATCGGAGGCCCGGGCATGAGCGGCACCGTCAGACCCCTGGGAGTGAAAGCTGATCCCCGCCTTTCCGGAAGGGCCGTTAAGCGGATCGCGTTCGACGAGGGCGCGATCGCGAGGCGAGTCACCGAGCTCGGCAGAGAGATCACCGGAGCCTACACGGACGGCGATCTTCTGGTGCTGGGTTTGCTCAAGGGAAGCTTCATATTTCTGAGTGACCTCGTTCGGCAAATCACTCGTCCGCTGCAGGTCGATTTTCTCGTTGCGGCCAGCTATGGAGATGGGGTGGTGTCGAGCGGTACAGTCAACCTTGTGTACGATCCGGAAACGGAGCTGGAGGGGAAAGACATCCTTTTAGTGGAGGATATCGTCGATTCCGGCCGTACATTGAATCGTCTGATGTCTATACTGAAGGAGCGGAATCCGAGATCTTTGGAGATCTGCGCACTCCTTCACAAGAGGATCGCGGAAGGATTGAAGTACGACGCGAAGTTCGTTGGTTTTGATGCGCCGAACGAGTTTCTGGTTGGATATGGGTTGGATCACGCGGACAACTTCCGCCATTTGCCGTACATAGCGAGCTTGCAGTAATGCCTATACAGATGCCTAACAAGAAT